>VBMM01000263.1 GCA_005878415.1 Methanobacteriota archaeon | reverse complement strand
TGGAGCAGGGCCAGGGCGATCTCGAGCTTCTTGCGCATCCCCGTCGAGAACGTCTTCACGCGATCCTTCCGACGGTCGAGGAGGCCGAAGTACTTCAGCAGGTCCTCCGCGCGGTCCCTCCACTCGGGAAGGCTCTGGAGCTTCGCCTGCAGCCAGAGGTTCTCCCACGCGGTGAAGTCGTCGTCGAGGATCACCTCGGACGCGACCCAACCGATGCGCTGCTTGACGTGCATCGGATCGCGACGGACGTTGAACCCGGCCACGGACGCCTCTCCTTCCGTGATGTCGGTCAGGCCCGTGAGCAGCTTGATCATCGTCGTCTTGCCGGCGCCGTTCGGGCCCAGGAGTCCGAAGATGGTCCCCTCCGCCACCTTGAGGTTGACGTGGTCGACGGCCGTCAGCTTCCCGTACACCTTCGTCAGGTTTTCCGTCACGATGGCGTCACTGGCCATGGAGCACCTCCCTCACTTCGAAAGGATCCGCAGCGCTTTCTCTCGCATCTCGATCACCACTCGACGGAGCGCGTCCGCCTGCTTCGGCGTCACCTCGCTCATGTTCGTCCGGAGCAGCTTGCCCGTCGCCCGGAACTCTCGGAAGAGCGCGGCCCTCTCCGGCCCGACCGCGGACTCGAAGGCGCGGAAGCGCTCCTCGATCTCCTTGCGCCGGCTCCGCAAATATGCTTTGCCTTCGCGGGTGATCCGGTACGTCTTGCGGCGTTCCTCGCCGCTCACCGAGAGGTATCCTTTGCGGAGGAGGGCCCGCAGGGCCGGATAGATCGCCCCGGCGCTCGGCTTGTAGAACCCATGGTAGCGCTCCTCGACCGCCTTGATGATCTCGTACCCGTGCATCGGACGTTCCTCGAGCAGGTGGAGGACGAGCCCTTTGAAGTCGCCCTTGCCGAAGAAATGGAAGAACCCGCCAAACTTCTCGGGGGTGCTCATGAGGCGAGCTCCCGCTGCCGGAACCAGAGGATCGCGAGCACCCCGCCGACGATCGCGTACGCCGCGAACACGAGGACCGAGGTCGCGGGATCCGGGACGAATTCGCGGGCTCCGCCACCGGGACCCGGACCGACGGCGGCTCCGCCGAGGGCGTTGGCGATGATCCCCGACGCGGACGTCGGGATGAACCACGGCTTGACGCTCGCCACGGAGAGGATCGCGCCGATGATCGTGAAGATCAGCGTGAAGAGGAAGAACGTCAGGACCGTTGCGGCGACCGTGCTCTTCAGCAACGCCGAAAGGAGGTAGGCGACCCCGACGACCGCGGTCATGTAGGCGAGCGCGTAGACGTAGGAGAGGCCAACGTCCCACGTCAGGGAGCCCGTGATCGCGAGGGCCGCAATCGCCGCGGCGCCGTAGTACAGGGTGAGGACGGCGGCGGAAACGATCAGGCTGGCGGCGATCTTCCCAACGACGAGCACCTCCCGGCGGACCGGGTTCGGGAACAGAAAGTACCCCGTCCGCTTCTCGTGCTCCGAGACGAGCGCGTCCGCTGCGAACAGGACCCCGCTGAGGACCACGAGCAAGCCGCTGAATGATGCGAAGGTCGAGACGAACGCATTCGGGGTCGACGCGTACGGGATCCCCAAGGCGGGCGGGAGGCCGAGGAAGAGGCCGATGATCAGCGCGACGAGGATCAGCATGCCGAGGAGGCGGCGGCCCCGGATGTACTTGCGAATCTCGTAGCTCGCTACGGTGACCACTTGACCGAACGGAGTCGTCGTCATAGGCGATCCGACTCCTGGATGCGGTCGAGGTACAACTGTTCGAGCGACGAGCCCAGCGGCCGGTACGTGATGACTTTCAGGCCGCGGCTCACCATCGCTTCGAGCACA
>VBMM01000262.1 GCA_005878415.1 Methanobacteriota archaeon | reverse complement strand
GGGTGAGCGGGGTCACCGAGGGACTCGTCCGCGTGAGCGTGGGCCTCGAGGACACGGAGGACTTGACTGACGATTTCGATGCATCCATCCGAAAGGCGTCACGATCGCGTCGCTCGAAGTAGGGAATCCCTCGTCTGGGAGACTTCCCCTTTCCAGTGCCGGCGGCGGCCCGCGCGCGTGCGGGAGCTCAGAGTTTGACGCCGAGTTGCTGGGCGAGGGCGCGGAGTTCCTCCTCTTTCTTGCGCATCTTCTCTTCCCGGTCGAGGAGCTCCATCGCCTTCTTCTGGATGATCTTCACCCGGTTCTCGACGTCCTTCTTCCACTCTTCCATCGCGGCGCTGGTCGGGCCACCGAGCTTCTCCATGTCGGCGACTTTCGCACGAAGGCGTTCCACCTCCGCCGCGAGCTTCGCCGTCTTCGCGTCGAGTTCGAGGCGGTCCGACTCGATGGCTCCCTCCTTACCTTCCAAGATTTCTTGGCGCGTATCGAGGCTTCTCTCACGCTCCGCGATCTTCGCGTCGCGCGCGCGGAGCTTCTCTTCCTGGTCCAGCACATCGAGGGCTTTCTTCTGAAGGAACCGGAGGTTCTTCGTGACCTCGGCCTGCATTCCGTCCGCTTGGGCTCGGAGGCGCTCCGCCTCCCGCCTGAGCGTCTCCGCCTCGTCGCGTGCGGCGAAGCTGACGCGACGGTCCTCCTCAATCTGTGCGCGTTGCGAATCTACCTCGTTCCGCGATCGTTCGAGGGATCGGATCCCGTCTCCGAGCTCGGATTCCTTCGCCGAATGACTGACGGTCCGTTTCGACATCTCCGCCTCCGAGGCCCTGATCGCGTCCTCCCGCGCGCGGATTTCGCGCTCTTTCTTGGAGAGGTCTTCCATCAAATTGTCGGCCCGCTGCAACTCTGTGGTGAGCGTCTGTTCCTTCGTCGACAGCTGCGCGCCTTTCGCATCCAGCGCGCTCGTCCGTGCGTCGATCTCTCGCTGCCGCGTCGCCAATCGGTCCGATAGGCTCGCAACCTGAGCCGATTCCTGATCGAGGGCCGTCTTCCGTGCCCGTATCTCCGCCGAGGTCGAGGCCGTATCCCGCTCGGCGATCGTAACCTTCGCTTGCCTCGCCTCGAGTTCTTTCAGGGAAGCGTTGATCTCCAATTCCTTCGTCGCGAATCTTTGCGAGGCTTCGTTGACCTGCGCGATCCGCACCTGCAGGTCCCGCTCCGCCTTCTCCGCATCCGCACGGCGCTCCTCGAGGAGGTCTTGCTGCACGACGAGCTCGTCCGCTTGCCGCTTCGCTGCCTTCTCTGCCTCCTGCGCAACGAAGACCCGACGCTGGGCTTCCACGACGAGGCGCTCCGCTTGCTGCGTCTGCTGACCGGCCGCATCCCGCGTCGCCTCGAAGTGTTTCAGCTCCTCTGCGCGCTTGGCGGACCACGTGGACCTCTCGGATTCGAAGCCCTGTCGCGACCGGAGGAGGTCGTCTTCCTTCGCTTTGAGATCCGCGATCCGAGCCTCCGACCGCTGCCAGGCGGCATCCGCCTCGCCCGCCTTCGACGCGGCGGACTTCGCCTGCGACTCGAGTTTCGACCGTTCGAGATCGAGCTGGGCCGTCGCGGCCCGCACCGCGCGCTCGCGGCTATCCATTTCTTCCATCCGCTTCGCCAATTCGGCCGCGCGGGACTCCGCCGACGCGTTCTGCTGGACCTGCTGCGTCCTCAGGTCTGCCTGCAGTGTTTCCCATTCGCGGCGCTTCTCTGCGGCCTCCGACTCGAACCTCTTCACGGTCTGGTCGAATTGGGAGGCGCGCTCGTTGATGTCCTGCTCTTGTCGGCTCAAGACGCCCGCCTGGGCTGAGAGTTCCGTCGTCCTCGCGTCCGCCTGGCGCTCCTTTGTCTCCAGGTCCCGGAGGCGGGCGTCCAAGTCCTGCTCCTCCGACCGGAGCTCCAACTCCGTCGCGGAGACAGCCTTGTCTCTGGCCGCCATTTCCTTCGCCTTCGCGCCGAGCGTTTCCTGGAGCACGCTTGAGTCCCGCTCGATCCTCTCGCGCTCCGCTTTGAGATCGGCCTCCTTCGCGGCGAGGGAGTGGCGGGTTGCTTCCGCCTCAGAGCGGACCCGCGCGGCCTCGGCGTCGTAGCGGTCCTTCATGTGAATCAGTTCAAGTTGCCGGGCCTCGAGCTGTTGAGCGGTCGCTTGAACGTCGCCCCGCTCCCGCTGAATCCGCTGCTCCGCTTCGCGGAGCGTTTCCTCCGTGGAGGCGATTCGCGTTTCCCGTTCGAGGAGCTCGCGGGTTTTCATTTCCGCGGCGTACCCCGTCTTTTGAATTTCGTCCTCCATCTGTTGGAGCTGCTGCGTTCGTGCGGTCTGCGCCTGTTCGAAATCGGAGCGTCGCAGGCCCACCTCGCTCTCGAGGGCCTTCAAGGCCTCCATCTGTTCCGTGAGCTCGACGGCGTGACGGGCCGCATCCTCGCGCATGGCGCGCTCCCGGGAGTCGAGTTCGAGGGTCCGCTGTTCGACTTCGCGAACGATCCCGTCCGCCTT
>VBMM01000255.1 GCA_005878415.1 Methanobacteriota archaeon | reverse complement strand
AGGGTCTTGTCGAAGAACGGGGACCGCCGCAGGCGGGCGCCGCGCTGGATGAGGGCCATGTCGAACGGCTTCCGTTTCGGCGATGACCGTCGACGGGACGATGGGGTGCGTCTCGATTTCCTCGTCGCCATGCTGATTCCTCCGACATCCCCGCTCGGGCGCGCGCCGCTATCGGGGAGGGGCCGATAAAGAATTCCATCGAGACGTCGCGGGCCGCGGACCGGCTCACGGAGCGCGAGCCCAGGCCGCGAGTTTCTCTTCGAACACGGACTTCGGCGGCCAGCCGAGCGAGCTCGCGTACGCGTTGAAGTCCCGGAGGGTCTTGCCGCGTTTCAACGCGTCCTGCTGCAATTCTCGGATCCTCTCCCCGATGATTGCGTACGTCGACGCGTAGCCCGGTCCGATCACTTGGTGCGCGGGGAAGAGCTGGTAGTAGACCGTCGCCCGTTCGAGGCCCGTCGTCCGGTGCGCCCACTCGACGAACCGAACGAGGTCTTGTTTCCCGGAGTTGATCCGCGCGTCCCCGATCACCCGCAGGAACCGAACCATTCGCCAGAGCTGCGTGAGGAATTCGTACTCGCGGCTCGCCGCGGTGATCCCGCCCCACGGCTCGAGCGCCTCGGCGAACGCGTCCTCGGCCTCGCCCGACAACTTGCCCGCCGCGATCTCCTGGAGCACGGGGAGGAACTCCAACTCCCGCTGGAACGCGATGCCCTCTGAGACGCAGACGAACGTGGAGGTGATGATGTCGAGGACCCGCGGCGTCGCGGCGAACGCGTGCGCCGAGTTGGATCCATGGACGCAGTGGCCGTACTCCTCATGGATGAGCAGGTTCAGGAGCTCCCCCGGCGCCGGTCGTGCGGCGCTCCGTTCATCGGTCGTCGCGAGGAAGATCTCCTTCGAATGATCCGTGAGGGCGTCGACCTCGAACGCGGCGCCCGACGGGGTGACGTTCACCATGTACGGCGGCGTCTCGATGATCTCCGTGGTGTAGTCCGGATTGATCGCGACGACGTGCCGGTGCGCAACGCGCATCGCCGGCTCCCGGACCTGCCTCAGGAACGGGAGGATCTGATCGGGTCGCAACCCGCGACGGACCTTCAGCCGCTCCGTCACGGCCTCGGCGGTCGGATCGCAGCGGAGCTCCTCCGCCGACCGGCGGACGAGCGCCTTGAAGTGAGGCAGCTCTCGGCGAAGCATCCGGAGGCCCGCGGCCTCCACCTGCGCCGGCGTCTCGTCGTAATCCCAGAGGTCGCGCAGCGCCCGGGCATAGGACCGCGATCGGCCGAGCTCCGCGCCGGTCTTCCGGAGCAGCGCGTACGTCTCCGCGAAGGTCCCCTCCGGTCGGAAGCCGCGGAGATGGAACGCCTTGGCGTACCTCGCGTTCGCGGCCTTGAGTGCGCGAACGGCCGCCTGGGCTTTCGGCTCGCGGAGCTGCGAACCGACGGTATCGAGGATCTGCGAGAGCCCGTTGCAGGCCAGTTGTACGAGGGCCCGCATCCCGGCCGGAGTTCGGCCCGCCGATTGCGCCCGCCGCGCGTCGAGCGCTTTGCGCCCGGCGGTCGCGAGGCCGCGGACGTGCTCCGCGTTCACGCCCTCCTTGACGATGTAGCCGAACAGCGACTCGACGAGCGCCTCCGGGAGAGCCGCGGGCTCGCGCAGTTCGATCCGCGCGCGGAACGAGGCGAGGAGCTTCCGCTCCGTGGGGTCTTCCGTCGTCCTCTGGATTCGGGCGATCCGCTCGAGGATCCGGCGGACCCGGGCGGGCGTCGGGACGAAGAACTGGCCCGCACACCCATCGACCCCTTGGATGAACGCCTCATCGGGTCGGAGTTCCGTCCATAGGTCGAACACGGCGCGTTCCGTCTCGGTCTCCGGCTCCCGCATGGCATGGCGGAGCGCACGCTGGAGAATAAGGATGCGCTCGCCGTGACGCTCCGTGGGGTCAGTGAGCGACGACGCCGGTAGGTCCGGCCTCCACGGGGACGCCTTCCAGCGGCTCGATCGGGTCCCCGACGCGGATCTCCCCCTCCGTCAGGATCTGGGCGCGCAGCCCACCTCGGTGCACGAGGCCGTCGAGGACGCCGCGCCGCGTCAGGCCCTCGAGATGGGAGCAGGGTTCGCAGAGGCGCACGCCGCGCAGGCGGACGCCGCCCACCCGGAACTCCCGGCCGACCAGGTGGTTCAGGGCGACCCCTCGGGTCACGACGTTTCGGCGGGCGTCACCCGGGGCGATCTGCACCTCGTTGTCGCGGGCCATCGCTTCGATCGCCTCGAGCTCGATGAGCGTGACCTCGCGGCCGGTGCCCGGCCGGTTCGAGTACGTGCCCGCGGCGCGGAAGTAGCGGTCTCCCTCGAGGCCCCGCCCCGGGACCGCGCGGACCGTCCCGATGGAGCGCATCGCGCCTTCCGCCTCCGGGGAGATGTGGATCGAGACGACCTCGCCGGTCGCCCGGCTCATGGACCCGCCTCCGGAATCACGGCGTCCACCTCGATCTCGACCAACAGCTCCGGCGCGACGAGCCGGCCCACCTGGACCAGCGTGGTCGCCGGTCGGATGTCCCGGAAGAACTCCGCGTGCGCCTTGCCCACGCGCTCCCAATCCTCCATGTTCGTCAGGAAGATCCGCGTGCGGACGACGTGNNACGCGGCCGTCCGGATCCGTCGCGGTCGTGCCCGAGACGACGACCCACGGTCCGACGCGCACTGCCCGCGAGTATCCGACGATCGGCTCCCATTTCGCCCCGGAGGCGATGTTCCGGCGCTCCATGATGCCGGGGACGATGGTCCGCGGAGGGATAAGGGCTCTGCCTACCGTGGGGCGTCCGCCGGAGGCCCTTTCCGGAATCGCGTCGTCACCTTCCCCGGCCGCGGGCCGAGGAAGTTCGTGAGCTCCGCGGCCGCATCCTCGGCGACTTTCGTCGCGGCTTCCCAGGTGCCGAGGTCCCGCCACCGGCGCTCCTCGAACGTCTGGACGGTCCGGAGGAGGTTCGCCCGCAACGCGTCCGACGCCTGCCCGTCGTACACCACGACGGCGATCGTGAACTCCCCGCGGACCGCGACGATCCCGAGGTTCTCGTACCGCATCGACGTCATCGCGTAGCC
>VBMM01000254.1 GCA_005878415.1 Methanobacteriota archaeon | reverse complement strand
TCGCGGTCCGAAAGCCGGAATCGATCTTCCAGACGGACGTGCCGATCGAGGGAGGCTCGTGCCACGGCCGCTGGCATTTCTCGTTCGACCGGTACTTCGACCCGGAGTGGGTGCGTTTCGGCACGTTGCGAGTGTTCAACGACGACACGCTGACCCCGGGCGCCGTGTGGCCCCTGCATCCGCACCGCGAGATCGAGGTCGTCACGTACTGCGCGGCCGGCGAGTTCCGCCACGCGGACGAGAACGGGGAAGGCGGCGTCCTCAGAGAGGGATGGGTGCAGCACACGACCGTCGGGCGGGGCATGTGGCACTCGGAGATCAACAACCGCAAGGACGCGGCGATGCGGTTCATCCAGCTGTGGTTCACGCCCTC
>VBMM01000253.1 GCA_005878415.1 Methanobacteriota archaeon | reverse complement strand
TTGTCGGCACCTTCGTGACGATGGACGGGGTAATGCAGGCACCGGGCGGCCCGGACGAAGACCGCGATGGCGGCTTCAAGGAAGGCGGTTGGTCGGGGAAATATTGGGACGACATGATGGGCAAGATGATCGTCGAACAGACGCTTCAATCCGACGCGCTGCTGCTCGGCCGCAAGACGTACGAAATCTTTGCGGCACACTGGCCTCGCGTCACGGATCCGAAGGATCCGGTGGCATCGAAGCTGAACAGCATGCGAAAGTACGTCGCCTCTCGGACGCTTCGCAAAGTGGAATGGCCCAACTCCACCCTGCTGTCCGGAGATGCCGCGAAGTCCGTCGCGCGCCTCAAAGAGCAGCCCGGAGGCGAGATCGCCGTGACAGGGAGCTCGAACCTGATCCAGACGTTGCTGAAACACGACCTCGTCGACGAGTTTCGCCTCTGGGTCTTTCCGGTCATGGTTGGCCCCGGCAAGCGCCTCTTCGGCGACGGGACCCTCCCCCGGGCCTTCCGGCTCGTGGACGCCAAGACATCGACCACCGGCGTCGTCATCCACCGCTACGAGAGGGCCGGCAAACTCGAGAAGGGCACCTTCGAAGTGGACGAGCGGGGCAGGACCGCGGCACTCTGGGAAGACAAACCATAGTCGGCAAGTGATATTGCGCGACGGGGTGACCGAAGTTCCGGGATTTCAATCAACAAGTACAGGCTGCTCGCTTACCCCTTAGCCAGGGTTGGGGACTCGGATGCCTGAATCGAGCACCGTATTGGTCGTAGGTGCCACGGGGGACTTGGGAGGCCGGGCGGTGGACGCGCTCTTGGCTCGCGGGAAACGCGTCCGGGCGCTCGTGCGGGAGGGAACGGACCCGGGCCGTCTCGCGGCGAAAGGTGTGGAGATCGCGCGAGGGGACATGCTCGACCCCGCGTCGTTGGAGAGGGCCATGAGCGGCTGCAGTGCGGTCGTCACGACAGCAGCGGGATACACGCGCCGCCGAAAGGGCGACTCGCTGGAGAAAGTGGACGACCTCGGGAACCGGAACCTCGTCGACGCCGCGAAGAAGATGGAGATCCGTCGATTCGTCTTCACGAGCATCCTGACGTGCGATCAGGCCCGCGATGTCCCCCATTTCTGGCAGAAGAAGCTCATCGAGGACTATCTGGAGGCAAGCGGCACTCCGTTCGTCGCCCTGCGCCCCGGCGCGTTCCTCGGAGGTGGCAGCGCGAGATTCTTCCTCCGCGGGCTCCAGAAGGGTCGAATGATGACCTTCGGGTCCCCCACCGTGCGGTGGACGTACGTCCACCCTGACGATGTTGCCCGATGCCTCGCGCTCGCGGTCGACGACCCTCGCGCGGTCGGGCGCCGGATCGACCTCGGAACGGACCGCCCCGTCTCCGCGGTCGAACTCGCGGACATCTTCACGAGACTCCTCGGTCGCGGGGTGAGGCCGAGCGTTGGTTCATTGCTCGTGCTCAAGACCGTCGGCACGATCGGAGGCCTATTCCTTCCTTTCATGCGCGACATGATGGCCATGGGCCGGTACTTCGAGACGGGAAAGTACGTCGCCGATACGAAGCTGCAGGCCGAACTCTTCGGTCCCGTACCAAGCATCGAAGATACGGCTCGACGAGCCCTGGCGGATCTCGAGCTTCTGCCTCGAGCCGCGTAGGAGAATCATGCGGCGGCGCTCGGGAGCGGGCCGCAGGCGGGTCAGCGACAGCTGGTCGTTCGTCAATGCGTCATACTTCAGCGTTTGCCTGCGACTATCGCCGGCGATTTTCGGGGGCATCGGAAGATAGGCCTGGCTCGCCATGCCGAGAGAGGCCTCGAGGGACCATGAGGGCGTCGAAAATCGCGGTCCTGTCATTGGTTGGACTCCTCTTGATTGGTGCGGCAGCGGTGCTGCTCCTCCGGATGCCGGAGCCGGCCACGGCGACCGACGGCATCGCCGCGAGATTTCCCGGCGACGTCGGCATCGAAACCGATCCCGACGTGT
>VBMM01000252.1 GCA_005878415.1 Methanobacteriota archaeon | reverse complement strand
CTTCACGAGCCCGCTCCCGATGCCGTCCCGATGCCGTCCCGGTTGCGGCTCACGGTCCGGCCCCTCGGACGCGCGGACCCGACGGCGCTGTTCCGTCGCGTGCGCCGAGGCCGACGGTCGTTCTTCCTCGATTCCTCCCTGGGCGACCCCGAGCTCGCCCGGTACTCGTTCCTCGGGTCGGATCCGATCGGCTGGTTCCGCAGCCGCGGCCGACGCGCCGCCTTCGCGGGCCCGTGGGGGCAGGAATCCCACGTCGGCGATCCGCTCGACCCCCTCGGCCGATTCCTCGACGGACTCCCTTGGGCCACGGCCGGCACGCCCGCGTACCCGTTCCTCGGCGGCGTCGTCGGATACCTGTCGTACGACCTCGGACGGAGGCTCGAGACGATGGAGGATCGCAAGCCACCCGACCTGCAGGTCCCGGACATCCATCTCGCCGTGTACCCGCGGGTCATCGCGATCGACCGCGTCTGGGGCGAGGCCTTCGTCATCGCGCCGCGCCACCGGATCGCGTTCGAACCCCCGCCGGTTCCCGACGACCTCGCGGTGCCCGCGGATCCCGAGCCAATCGAGCCGCTGCCCGCCGACGCGTACATCGACACGATCCGCGAGGCGAAGCGCGCGATCTTCGACGGCGAGATCTACCAGGTGAACCTCTCGCATCGACTCGCCCTCCCGATCCACGGCACGCCGGAGTCGGCGTACGAGCGTCTGCGGTCGCGGACGCCCTCGACGTTCGGCGCGTACTTCGACGCGGGCGACCACCGCATCCTCTCCGCGAGCCCGGAGCGGTTCCTCCGCGTTCGCGGGCGGGACATCGAGACGCGGCCGATCAAGGGGACGCGGCCTCGCGGCCGGACGCCCTCGGAGGATCGGGCTCTCGCGGACGAACTCCGGTCGAGCGAGAAGGACGCCGCGGAGAACGTGATGATCGTCGACCTCGAGCGGAACGATCTCGGGAAGGTCTGCGACTTCGGGAGCGTTCACGTTCCGATGCTGCGCGCCCTGCGGTCCCTCCCGAACGTGCACCACCTCGAGAGCGTCGTCCGCGGGCGCCTCCGGCCCGACGTCACGATCCCCGACCTCATCCGCGCGACGTTCCCCGGCGGCTCGATCACCGGAGCGCCGAAGCCGCGCGCGATGGAGATCATCGAGCGCCTCGAGCCCCACCGCCGGGGCGTGTACACCGGGGCTCTCGGGTACGTCTCGTGGGACCGCTCCCTCGACTGGAACATCGCGATCCGCACCGCGACTGTGATCGGTCCGACCGCCTACTTCGCCGTCGGCGGCGGCATCGTGGCGGACTCCGATCCGGAGGCGGAGTACCAGGAGACCCTCGACAAGCTCCGCGGTCACGCGGAGGCCCTCACGCAGGACCGCGTGGAGGTGACCTCGGACGGCCTTCGCGTGGCTTGACGGCGCCGTCGTCCCGGAGGACGAAGCCCGCATCCCGATCCGGGACCGCGGCTTTGCGTACGGGGACGGCTGCTTCGAGACGATCCGCATCCATCGCGGCGCGCCGTTCCGGCTCGAGGCTCATTTCGCTCGGCTCGCGAGGAGCCTGGAGACCCTTCGGATCGTGAGGCCTTGGTCCGACCCGGATCTCCGAAACGGGGCGCGGAAGCTCGGCGAGGAGAACGGAATCGCGGAAGGACTTCTGCGGATCACGATCACCGCCGGCGAGCGCGCGACGACGAAAGGTTCGGCGACGATCACGACGCGAAGCCTTCCGGAAATCCCGCCGGAGCCCGCCCTCCACGTCGCGACGTCCGCGCGACGGATCTCCGGGCCGCTGAGCCAATGCAAGTCGATCGGACGGACCGCGGAATCCGTGGCCCTCCGAGAGGCGGAGGCGGAGGGCGCGTTCGATGCGATCCTGTTGAACGAGAAAGGCAAGGTCGTCGAGACGACGGCCAGGAACCTGTTCATCGTCGCGGACGGCGCCTTGGTCACGCCGCCGACATACGACGGGGCGCTCCCGGGCCTCACGCGGGCGACGGCCCTCGAGATCGCCTCGCGCGAGCGGATCAAGTTCCGGGAATCGTCCCTATCCGTAGAGCGGGTCCGCGCGGCGGATGAGGTCTTGCTGACGGGGAGCGGGGTCGGCGTGCTGGGAATCGCCTCGGTCGACGGACACCGCTACACGGTCCCCGGGCCGCTCACGGAGCGCCTGCGGTCCGGATACGAGCACATGCTCGATACGGAGTCTCGGTGGTAGGACGGCCCGGCGTGGTCGCGTGGCTAGGCCGTCCCGAAATCGTCATTTCCTTCAGTCGGTCGCCTTCAGTTGCCCACGGATC
>VBMM01000150.1 GCA_005878415.1 Methanobacteriota archaeon | reverse complement strand
ATGCCATCCGACCGGCGGATCCCGATGATCGCGCGAACCTGGCATGGCGTCACGGACAAATCGAAGGCCGACGACTATCTTGACTATCTTGAAGAAAGCGGAGTCAAGGAGTATCGCGAGACAAAAGGCAACCGAGGCGTCTACGTCCTGAGGCGGGACGAGGGCGACCGGACGCACTTCCTGCTCGTCTCCCTATGGGACTCGTTCGACGCGATCCGACGATTCGCGGGTCCGGATGTGGAGAGGGCGGTGTATTTCCCGAAGGACAAGGAGTTCCTGCTCGAGTTCGAACCGTCCGTCTCGCACTACGAAGTGCTCGTCGCCCCGGACGGGATTCCCTAAGAGCGATGTCACGCGATTCGCATCGCCACGATCTCATGGCGGTTGGGAGACCGTCGCGTTCTCCAGCCGCGATCCGGCACGGATCGTCATCGAGTCCCCGATGATGCTCGAGGCGATCCGCGCGCCGTCCTCGATGATGCAGTTCCGAGAGACGACGCTGTCGACGATTTCGGCGGCTGCCCCGACGACACTGCCCTCGAGGACGATGCTGTTCCGGACGACCGCTCTGCCTTCGACCCTCGCGCCCTCGTACAGGCAGGCGTTGTCCGCGATGCTGCCGCGCCGCAAGACGGCGCCGGACCCGACGTAACACGGCCCTCGGATTGTGACGCCGTCCTCGATCTGGGCCGCGGCGTCCAGGATCACGGGTCCCTCGCTCGAGATTCCGGCCCGCCGGAGCGGCTTACCCTCCCGCCGCACGATCTCCATGCTCGCTTTCCAGAGGTCGTGCGGTCGACCGATGTCCATCCACACGCCATCGATCTTCGAGCCGTGGAGCGGGACGCCCTTCGCGAGGAGCTTCGGGAACAGGTCTTTCGCGAAGTCGAACTTCTGGTCCGACGGGATGAAATCGAGGACCTCCGGCTCGAGCACGTAGATGCCCGCGTTCGCCAGGTTGGAGAACGCCTCCTCCCGTTTCGGCTTCTCGCGGAACTTCGCGATCCGCCCTTTCGCATCGAGGCCGACGATCCCGTACTGCGTCGGGTCGTCGACCTCCGTGAGCGCGATCGTCCCGACGCCGCCCCGTCGCTTGTGGAAGTCGTAGAGCGCCTTGAAGTCCACGTCGCAGAGGATGTCCCCCATCGCGACGACGAACGTCTCATCGATGAAGTTGCCGACCCGACGGACCGCGCCAGCGGTGCCCGCGGGGTTTTCCTCGAAGCTGTACAGGATCGATGCGTTGTAGTCGCCGCCGTCGCCGATCGACTTGATGAGCGCGTCCGAGAGATACGAGGTCGTCACGATGATCTCGTGGAATCCCGACGTCGCGAGGGAACGCAGGACGTAATCGATGCACGGGCGACCGGCGACGGGCATCAGGGGCTTCGGCCGTTTGTAGGTGAGCGGCTTGAGCCGCGTCCCCTCTCCGCCGGCGAGGACGACGGCCTTCATCGGCCGATCTCCACGCGGCCCTTCTCCAGGAGGGCCTTCAACGCCCGGTCCGCGGAGTCCTCGAGCTTCTTCGGATCGGAAAGGGCCCGGGCTTGGCGGTTCTGCGACCGGAGAAGATCGCGGGACTCCCGTGCCTCCGTGCGCTTCGCGCCCCGGATCGAGAGGACCTTGTCCCGCATCTCGACGACCTTCGCGTGGATCTCGTCGGCCTTGTCCCGCGCCGCGAGGTACGCCTCGTGCTTCCCGTCGCCCTCGAGGACGAGGGCCGAGATCTCCCGCACGAGCCCGAGCGAGTCCTCATGGACGGCGCGCGCCTCCGCGCTCAAGGCGACGGCCGCCTCGTGCTCCTTCTCCGCGGCTTGGAACCGCTCCGTGATCCCGGCATCGATGTCCCGGACCTCCTCTGCGATCTTGTCTTGATCGGCCTTCAGCGACTCGAGCTCACGCAGACGCTTCATGGAGCGCTTGATCTCGTCGAGCAACTCGTTCTCTTTGGGGAGCGTGAGGGACGCGGTCTGCTGCCGCATCTCCATCTGTGAGATGCGCCGCTTCGTCGCCCGGAGCTCCGCGCCGACGTCCGCGGATGCGGAGCCGCGCATCTTCCGCTTGAGCTCGATGAGGGCCTTCGCCTTCCCCTGGAGTTCGTCGCGCTTCGCTCGGTGCGCCCGCGCCTTCGCGACGAG
>VBMM01000149.1 GCA_005878415.1 Methanobacteriota archaeon | reverse complement strand
GGAGCGCGGCCTCCTGGTTCAGGGCGGCCCGCCGCTCGAGGAGGCTCTCGAGCTTGATCTCCGCCTGTTCCAGCTCAGAAAGGGTCTTCTTCCGGACCATCGGGTCCCCCGGGGCCGATCGGAGTGCGGCGATTGGCGGATGCCCCATTAACCTTTCGCACCGGCCATCGAATCGGCGATGCGGCCAATCTCCTCCGGGGAGAGTTCCTCGACGCGGCGCCTCCGGAACGGGACCGACGGGAGGATCGACTCGAGGCCGCGGGGCGTTTCGGCGAACGACCGCCACGACAGCCGGAGGCCGTTCTCGACCGTCTTGCGGCGATGCACGAATAGCGCGTCCACGACGGCGTCGAACCGGGCCGGGTCCGCGATTGGGAACGGGCTCGGACGCGGGACGAGCCGCACGAGGGCGGAGTCGACGCGCGGTTGCGGATGGAAGGCGTTCCGCGGCACCCGCTCGAGGATCTCGCACGCCGCCCGACGATACACGCCCACGCTCAACCGGGAATAGTCGGCGGTCGCCGGCTTCGCGATCATCCGCCGCGCGAACTCCCACTGGTACATCAGGACGGCCCGGTCGAACCGATGATCGAGCAGCCGGAACGTGATCGGCGAGGAGATCTTGTAGGGCAGGTTCGACGCGAGCACGTCGAAGGGCGGCCACTCGACCTTGAGCGCGTCGCCCTCGATCACCTCGACCTCCGGCAACGATTCCCGAAGGTAGGCGGCGAAGCGCCGGTCGGCCTCGATCGCGATGACGCGCCGCGCCCGCTCCGCGAGCCGTCGGGTGAGCACGCCGAGTCCGGGTCCGATCTCCAGGACGATGTCCGACGCGCCGACATTCGCATGGCCGACGTGGCGGGTCGCGACTCGCCCATCGACGAGGAAGTGCTGGCCCATCCCTTTCCGGGGCCGGATCCCGAGACGCTCGAGGGTGCGCCGCGGGTCCTCGTCCACGGCGGCGGCAAGCCGCCCGACGATTTAGGGTTGCGTGCCGGTCGGGTTCGCGTCGAAGTCCGAGGCGTGGTACGCCTGCGTCGTGTACGCCGTCGTGGGATCGATCCGTCCGGCGGTCGGCATGAGCGACAACGTCGCGAGGTACGGCCCGTCGAGCCCGCTCGCACGGATGTCCGGGCCTGCGAAGACGAATTCGACCCACTGCGTACCTTCGAGGATCCACGCTTGAGCGGCCATCTTGGCGACGTCTCGCGAGGATCCGACGGGCTGCAGGAGGCCCGACACGTCGAACGCCGCGGAGACGAACACCTCGAGCTCCGCGCGGATCACGAGGGCGTCGTACGTCCCGTCGGCGTCGCGGTCCGGGGTGAGCTCCTCGAACCGACCGGTGAACGACAGGAGCTCGACGGTGTCGTCGAAGTCGCTCGCTCGGTACGCGGACGTCGAGCCGCACAGCGTCTCCGGATAGGAGAGGGGTTGCGGCCGCAGGACGGAGCCGACCGGATCGGGGGCCGCGGGGTACAGTCGGTAGTCGATCGGCCCGTACATCGTCAGGGAGAAGTTCCACGGTCCGTCGACGCCCGCGGAACGGATCTGGTCCCCGCGGAACCGCAAGGACACGCTCGTGTCCGACGCTTTGAGGGCGACGGCCCGGTAGGCGTACGCGACCATCCTCACGACGTCCGCGGATGGCGACATGAGGACGCCGTTCAGGCTGTAGTTCCCCTCCATGTTCACGTGGACGTCCGCACGCAGCTCGAGGAAGTCCGCGAGCCCGTCGCCATCCAGGTCGACCGCCTGGTCCGTGTGCCCGCCCGTGAAGTACGCGGGCCGGATGGGCGCCTCGAACGCGGAGGCGGCGTACGCCTTCGTCGTGTAGTTCCACTCGAGGAAGTCCCCGGCGGGCTGCGGGATTGGCCCCGCCCGGTCGTACATGATCATGTCCCCGAGGAAGAGCGTCGCATGCACCCGGTATGGCCCGTCCACGCCGGCGCGTTCGATGTCCGTTCCCGCGAACGCCATGCGAATCGTCTGCTCGCCGGCGGAGAAGAAGTACCGCTCGTTCGTCCAGGCGATCGGATACGTCGCATCGGCCGTCGCGACGATCGGCGGCATGGGCGGCGGCACGCCGTACCCGGCGCCGCACGGCCCGCCCGCGGGCGGACTCGAGGCCGACAGGTCCGCATAGATCGTCCATGTGCCCGCCTGCGGAAGGGAGACGCCCGCCTCGACGACGAGCCATTCGAAGGCGCCGTTCCCGTTCGTGTCGAGCCCGTAGTCCGTCCCGGCGCCGTTGGCGGTCACGAGCGCGTGCAGGCCCCAGGCCGCGCCGGCGGAGCCGATGCCGAGGGCGACGAGCAACACGACCGTGCGAGCGGTCCACATCATGATCGCACCGCCGAACGTAGACGCGCGCCGGAATATAGGACCGCGTTTCTCGTTCGGGAATCCTCTAACGGCGGATATTCTCACCCATCAGTATTTGAATGGGAAGTTCGGATGGGGTCGCGTGCCCGTCCCCTGGGGCGCGCTGCCCTTCCAGGTCGAGGGAAGCCTTCAGTGCTGGATGGTCGGCCTGATCATCGGGGCGCTCGTGCTCGTCCTCGCGATCCTGATGGCGTACCAGCGGTACGTCGCCGGCAAGAAGCCGGTCCAGCACCTCTGCGACTACTGCGGGCACATGGTCACCGCCGTGAGCGATTGCCATCACGCGCCGGTGCGGGAGCGGTTCCTGCACGGGACCTGCCTTGAATGCAAGAAGGACTGCCGCCTCGTCTGCGCTCGGTGCAAGAACCCCCTCTGAGCGAATCGGGCAGCAATGATTATGCGCCGGACCCCGTTGCCCGAGCCGAGGCCATGTCCGGTCCCCCCGCGTCCCCGGCCGCGACGAAGCCCCCGCCCCCGCCGCGCAGCGTCCTCCTGGCCGCCGCGAAGATCACGGTCCGCGCTCCGATCCCTCGCGTCTTCGAGGCGCTCACGAACGCGGAGCAGCTCGCGGCCTGGTGGGCGGACGACGCCCGGATCGAGGCGGAGCTGGGCGGCCGCTACGAGGGGACGCTCCCCGAAGGTCGGGTCGAAGGGACGATCACGGCGATCGACGGTCCCGGCAAGCTCTCGTACACCTGGCCGGTCCCCCACGAGGGCGGGTCCGTCGAGACGAGCGTCGTCTTCGAGCTCAGCCCGAAAGGCTCGGAGACCGCGGTCCACGTCGCCCATCGCTCGCCCGTGCCGGTCGCAGGCGAGTGGGACGGCGTGTGGCGGCGATCCGTGGAATCGTTGAAGGCGTTCCTCGAACAGGGCGCGCCGGGCCCCGCCTGAGCGGCGGCGTCAGCCCGCGGCCCGCTCGACGACCGTCGCCTCCCCCTGTCCGACGCCGACGCACAGGGTCGCGAGGCCGTAGTACGGCCGCGGTTCGTGCGGCGCGCGCCGCCGCATCTCGTGGACGAGCGTGCACAGGATCCGCGCGCCGCTGCAGCCGAGCGGATGGCCGAGGGCGATCGCGCCGCCGTTCACGTTCGTGATCTCCGGACGGAACCCCAGTTCCCGCATCACGGCGAGCGCCTGGATCGCGAACGCCTCGTTCAACTCGATCAGCCGGATCGCGTCGATCGTCACGCCGGCGCGGGCGAGCGCCTTCCGCGTCGCCGGGACGGGGCCCAGGCCCATCGTGCGCGGTTCCACCCCGGCCGCAGCGGAGGCGACGACTCGGACGAGCCCGCGGAGTCCGAGGTCGCGCGCCATCCGGTCGCTCATCACGAGCAACGCAGCGGCGCCGTCGGCGATGCCGCTCGAGTTGCCCGCCGTCACGGTGCCCCCGTCCCGGAAGGCGGGGGGAAGCTTCGAGAGCGCCTCGAGCGACGTGTCTCGTCGCGGCGGTTCGTCTCGCGAGACGAGCAGCGGCTCCCCCGTCCTCTGCGGGACCGGCACGGGAACGATCTCCTCCGCGAACTTCCCACTCTCGATCGCCGCGAGCGCCCGCCGGTGGCTTTCCAGCGCGAACCGGTCCTGATCCTCGCGGGAGATCTGAGGATGCAATGGCCGCAAGTTCTCGGCGGTCTCCCCCATCGAGTCGTTCCCGTACTCGGCCTTGAGCCGCGGGTTCGGGAACCGCCATCCGAGCGTCGTGTCCCACGCGGTGACGTTGCCGATCGAGCCGTCGGGATTCTTCGGGATCGCATACGGGGCGCGGGTCATGCTCTCGACGCCGCCCGCCACGAAGACGTCGCCCTCGCCCGCCTTGATCGCACGCGCGGCCGCGTTGACCGCGGCGAGGCCCGACGAACAGAGACGGTTGAACGTCACCCCGGCCACGGAGACCGGGAGGCCGGCGAGCAGCGCGGCCATCCGCGCGACGTTGCGGTTGTCCTCCCCCGCCTGGTTCGCGCAGCCCAGGTACACCTCCTCAATGAGCGCGGGGTCCACGCCCACCCGCCGGACGACTTCCCGGACGACGAGCGCCGCCAGATCGTCCGGGCGGACGTCCCTCAACGTGCCGCGCTGGCGACCCATCGGCGTCCGCACGGCCTCGACGATCACGGCTTCGGGCATGGGTCTCGACCTCCGTGGGATGGTCCCCTCCATCGCGTCGGGGCATTTGGACTTCGGGATTCCGAGCGCCGCGCGATCGATCGCGGGGTTGTTTCACCCACCCCACCGGAAGGCCTTTGGGTTCCTGGGACATACCTCTACTTAGAGGTATGAATGATGGAGATCGGATGCGGGGTGAGGGTCCGCGATTTCGGTGGGCGCCGATACCTGTACTTCTGGCACTACGAGCGAGAGAACGGGCGCTCCCTCCGACGCGAGGACTACATCGGCCGGGTGGGCGCCGAGCGGGCGAGGTCGGAGGCCCTGCGGCGCATGGCCGCATACCACCGCAGGGCGGAGCAGGAACTCGCGCGGAGGCGAGCGCAGATCGAGCGGCTCGTCGCCTCGCATACCTCTACTTAGGGGTACGTTGAAGGAGAGGCCATCCGAGGGCCCACGGCCGGACCACGAACCTTTATCCCCCGAGGTCCGTTCGACGGCCCGTGCGACTCGAGGAGCGTCCCTTCGGCGGGTTCGCCCGCGGCAGCCTGCCCGCCGGATGCCGCCAGTGCACGGACGGCGCGAAGATGGTCCTCTTCGTCACCGGCGTCTGCTCGTTCCACTGCTTCTACTGCCCGGTGTCGGACGAGAAGATGTACAAGGACGTCGTCTTCGCGGACGAGAAGCGGGTGACGCGGGACGAGGACGTCCTCGAGGAGGCCCGCGCGATCCGGGCGACGGGCGCGGGGATCACGGGCGGCGACCCGCTCGATGCGGTCGAGCGAACGTGCCACTACATCCGAGTCCTGAAACGGGAGTTCGGTCCGACGTTCCACACCCACCTGTACACCATGTCCACGGATTCGGACAAGATCCGCGCGCTCGCGGACGCCGGCCTCGACGAGATCCGGTTCCATGTGCCGCCGGGGTTGTGGGCGCGCGCCGCGTCGAGCGCCTACGTCGCGGCGTCGCGGCTCGCCCGGTCGCTCGGCGTGACGGTCGGGTTGGAGGTGCCGCTCATCCCGGAGCGGGAGGCGGACCTCGTCCGGCTAATCGAGTGGGCGGGGGCCGAGGGCCTCGCCTTCGTCAACCTGAACGAGATGGAGTTCTCCGAGGCGAACTTCCCGCGGATGAAGGTCCACGGATACGAGATGAAACACGAGCTCTCGTACGGCGTGAAAGGCGCCGACCCGGTCGCCCTGCGGATCCTCGGCCAACCTTGGAAGACGACGGTCCACTACTGCACGAGCGGGTACAAGGACGGATGGCAGCTCCGGTCGCGCATCAAGCGACGCGCGGAGCATGTCGCGCGGCCTTGGGACGTCATCACGGAGGACGGCACGCTGATCAAAGGGATCGTCGAGGGATCCGACCTCGACGGCCTCCGGGAGGACCTCGCGCGGAAGTACCGCGTGCCGAAGGAGCTCATGGGCGTCGACGGCCTGCGGAAGCGGCTCGAGATCGCGCCCTGGGTCCTCGAGGAGCTCGCTCCCCGCCTGCACCGGCCGGCGTTCCTGGTCGAGGAGTATCCGACGGCGGACGGCCTGGAAGTCGAGCGGACTCGGCTCGCGTGACGCGCGCCCGGCGGGACCAGGCGTCGAGGCGCACATCGACGTCGCCATCGTCGAGGGGAATGCGCATCCGGACGGACGGCGTGAGGACCGCGCGGATCGAACACAGCGTGGCGGTCGCTCGCGGCTCGAACCGCTCGAGTGCCTCCGCGAGCCGGCGATCCCGCTCGGCCATCACCGCGCGGACTAGGTCCGCCGACCCGTCCGGGTCGGCTTCGCGAATCTCCGAAACCGTCCGGTCGAAGTAGCCGAAGATCCGACGGACCTCTTCCTCGAGGAGGCCGAGGCTCTTCGCCCGGAATCGCTCGACCTCGTCTCGCATCCGGTCTTTCAAGGCTTCCGACGCGCGTCGGTACGCGGGCTCGAGCTTCGTCCGGAGATCCGGGAGCGGGACCGGGACGACCGCGGACGCGTCCGCCCCATCGACGGCCCAGACCGAGTCGTCCGCGGTCGACACCGCGAAGCCGTGGAACGCCTCCCGCTTCTCATCGGAGGCGAGCGTCGTCCGGAACGAGAACACGAGGAGGATGTCCTCCGTGACCTCGACGACCTCCGGAGTCGGTGCAACGGCGAGCTCCGATGCCCCGATCGCGCGCGCGACCCACGAGCCGTCGACCGCCTCGACGCGGACCGCGTCCCAGCGCCCGCGTCGCGTCGCACGCGCGAACAGCCGGTCGAGGAAGTAGCTGCCCGGCGCCACGAGCTCCGCTCCGAACTCGCCAACATGCGCGGGATCGAACGCGAGGGCGAACTCCGCACCGACCTCGAGTTGTCGCTGGACCGACTCCGGAGCGCGCACCCACAAGAGCGACCCCGCTTCCGAGACCTCCGCACCCAGGTCGGCGAGGGCCTCCCGGACGAACGCCTTGAGGGTCGCCGCCTCGCTCATGCGGTTGCCTCCTCCCCGACCCCGCCGAGGACGTCCTCATTCCGCTCCTTCACCCAATCGTACTGCGCCCGTGCGCGGACGAGGCCGTCTCCGAGCTTTCGCATCGCGGCGCGTCGCTCCTCCGCCTCCCGGAGCGCCCAGACGTCGAGCAGGAGCTCTTCGAAAGACTGTCGCTCATCGAGGTGGCCGAGGATGAGGTCCAGCTCGCCGACGACGAGCTCGAACATGTGGATCTTGCGGTCGAGCAATTCCATCAGGTACGCCTCGATCGTGTCCTCCGCCCAGAGGTTCACGACGTGCACCTCGCGATCCTGGCCGAGCCGGTGCACGCGGCCGATCCGCTGTTCGATCCGCAGCGGGTTCCAGGGGAGGTCGTAGTTCACCACCGTGCGCGCGAACTGAAGGTTCCGGCCCTCCCCGCCCGCCTCCGTGCTCAGGAACACCTGGGCGTCCTCTCGGAACGCGCGCACGGCCGCGTCTTTGGCGGCGGCCCCCAGGCCCCCGTGGTACGTCGCGATGCGGTACCCGTCGCTTCGCAGGACCCCCTCCAAGTACCGGAGGGTGCGCACGTATTGCGTGAAGACGAGGGCCTTCTCGTCGAACGTCCGCAGGAACGCCCGCAGTCGGTCCGCCTT
>VBMM01000268.1 GCA_005878415.1 Methanobacteriota archaeon | reverse complement strand
CTGCTGAACGTCCCGAAGATCAAGGCGGACTTCCCAATCCTCCAGCGGACGATCCGGGACAAGCGGCTCGTGTACCTGGACAGCGCCGCGACGTCGCAGAAGCCTCGGCAGGTCATCGACGCGACGTCGGATTACTATTCGCGGTACAACGCGAACGTCCACCGGGCGATCTACGAGCTCGGCGAGGAGTCGACGCGGGAGTACGAAGGCGCTCGGGAGAAACTCGCCGCGTTCATCGGCGCGAAGTCTCCGAACGAGGTCGTCTTCACGAAGTCGACGACGGAGTCGATCAACGTCATCGCGTACGGCTACGGCCTCAAGGGCAAGATCACGAAAGGCGACGAGATCGTCGGCTCGGTGATGGAGCACCACTCGAACCACGTGCCGTGGCACTTCGTGAAGGACCACAAGGGGGCCGTCCTCAAGTACGTCGATGTGAACGACGACGGCACGCTGAAGATGGAGCAGTACGACGACCTCCTGTCGAAGCGGACGAAAATCGTGACGATCACTCTGTGCTCGAACGTCCTCGGGACCATCAACCCGGTCAAGGAGATTGTCAAGAAGGCGCACGAGGTCGGCGCGATCTGCGTCGTCGACGCGGCCCAAGCCGCCCCGCACATGCCGATTGACGTGCAGGATCTCGACGCGGACTTCCTCGCGTTCAGCGGTCACAAGATGCTCGGGCCGACGGGGATCGGTATCCTTTACGGGAAACCGGAGCTCCTCGAGGCGACCGAGCCCCTGCTCGGCGGCGGCGAGATGATCCGCGAGGTCCACCTCGGATCGGCGAAGTGGAACGACGTTCCGTACAAGTTCGAGGGCGGCACCCCGAACATCGCGGGCGCGATCGGCCTCGGCGTCGCGGTCGACTATCTGTCGAACATCGGGATGGAAGCCGTCCGGGCGCACGAGATGGAGATCACGGAGTACGCGCTCGAGAAGCTCGGCCGCCTCAAGGGCGTTCGGACGTTCGGTCCCAAGGACGTCACGAAGCGCGCGGGCGTCGTGTCCTTCACGATCGACAACGCACACCCGCACGACATCGCCTCGATCCTCGACGTCGACGGGATTTGCGTCCGCTCGGGCCACCACTGCGCGCAGCCGCTCATGGAGCGCTTCGGGCTTCCGGCCACGGCGCGCGCGTCGTTCTATATCTACAACGACCTCGAGGATGTCGACGCGCTCGTCGGCGGAATCAAGCGGGTCCAAGAGGTCTTCGCCTGATGTCCGCGGCGTACGACCTGTACCAGGAGCAGATCCTCGACCACTACAAGCATCCTCGGAACAAAGGGCCCCTGCCCGATGCGACGTACAACGCGCACGACTCGAACCCGCTGTGCGGCGACGAGGTCGTGCTGCACCTGAAGGTCGACGCGTCCCGGGTCGCGGAGGTGCGATTCGAAGGCCAAGGCTGCGCGATCAGTCAGGCGAGCGCCTCGATGCTGACGACGATGCTCAAGGGCATCCCCGTCGCGGACGCGCAGACGTTGGATCGGGAGGCGATCCTGAAGAAGCTCGGGATCCCGCTGAGCGCGGTCCGTCTCAAGTGCGCCCTCCTCTCCCTGCACGTCCTGAAGCTCGCCCTCGGGAAGACCTCGGACGTCGGGACGTGAGGCCGTCCGCGGTATGCGTGCCGACGCGAAGACGCGGGACGTCTCGCGCCTCGCGGACCGGATCGGACACACGCCGCTCTTTCCGCTCGACCGGATCGCGGCGCACGTCGCCCCGGGCG
>VBMM01000267.1 GCA_005878415.1 Methanobacteriota archaeon | reverse complement strand
CACGCGGGCGTCCTGTACGTCAGCCAGGATTACGACCTCGGGGCGCCGTGGCCCATCGCGGAGATCGACGCAGCGACGGGCGGGTACCTGGGGAACCTGACCGCGGATCCGGTCGGACCGGCCGGAGACCTGACCGCGGATCCGGCGGGACGCTACCTGTTCGTCAGCAATCATACGTTGCTCCGCGTGAGCCTCGCCGACGGGGGGATCTCCGACTTCTCGTATCCCGCGACGTTCGCGCCCTCCGTCGACGGGCACCGAATCTACCTCTGTGCGGACCTCGGGGGCTACGCGAACTTGGGTTGGTATTCGCTCGACACGGACACGGCGCAGTTCCCGGTCGACGGCTGCGCGCCGTCGGCAATGGCGACGAGCCCGGTGACCGGCGTGGTGGCGTTCGGGAGCCTCGACCTCGGGAACGAGACGGGCTGGATCGGCTTCGTGGACACCGGGGACCCTTATCCGCCGATGCGCGACGTGGCCTGGTCGGGCGATGGCACCGCGCTGTTCGGGATCCTCGACCGCGGGTCGAGCGGCGCGTTCGAGGTCGGCGCGTGGGCCGGAACGCCTCGGTTCGTTCCGTCGCCGAGCGGACCGCCGCTCATCCTGCCGCAGCCGATATGCGTCGACTTCACCAGCGTGAGCGGGCTCGACTGGAGCACCCTCGCGACGACCCTGGACGGTGCCCCGGTTCCGCACGACCCGTGGACGCCGAGCGCGCGGGCGATCTGTGTCGATGCAACCAGCGTCCTCGACGGGGACCACATCCTTCGGACGACCGGGTTAGACATCGTCGGGCAGCCGATGGACGACACCTGGGCGTTCGCGACCGACGGCACGCCGCCGAGCGTCGGGTTGACGTCCCCGGCGGTCACGGCGACCCTGCCGTACACATCTTGGCGCGAACGCGTTCCCTGTCGTCGCGGTCGACGCGCTCGGGAACCGGGGCGACTCGACGCTCGTCGTCCGATACTGGCCGCCGTACGCGGACTTCGTGAGGAACGCGACCGCGCACTTCGCGGTCTCGGTGCCGCCCGGATGGACGAACCATACGGGCCCGCTGCCCGGCGGCACCCTTGAGGCGATCACCCTCGTCGGGCCCCCGGAGCCGCCGATCCCCCCCTTCATCACGGTGACGTCCGTCGCGTATGCGAACGCCTCGGCGAGCTCCGCCGTCGCCCTCGCGCTGGCCCAAGATGCGCAGGCGTTCGTCGTGACGACCGGCGGGACGGTGCTCGATTCCGCACACGTCGTCGTCGTGGCGAACCATTCCGCCGCGACCTTCGTCGCACGCGTCTCGGTTTCCGGCGTGTCGGAGCGATACATCCAGACCGTGATCGTCGCCCCCGAGTGGAGCCGGGTGTACCTCGTGACCGCGGCGTTCCCCGAGGCGACCTGGTCGAACCATTCGGAGGACATGGCCTGGGTCCTCGGAGGCTTCCAGATCGATGCGCCTTCGGCCGCGCCTCCCGGCGGCGAGAGCCTTCCGGTCCTCTGGTGGGCCGCCGGGGCGGGTGCGATCGCAGGGGCGGCGGCGCTCCTCGCCGTGGTGCTCTGGCGGCGCCGACGCAAAGGCCCTCCGACCGCGGTCCCGGGCCCCGAGGCGTCCCTTCCCGACGTCCGCCCGGAAGGCCGAATGGAATCGGAGCCGACCCAAGATACCGCCACAGAAACCGACGGCCTCGATCGGCGTCCCTGACCTCGGCAAACTCCTTCCTGCGCCACCCGGGTTGTCGCGATTGGATGGATTCGTCATCGGACCCGGGGGTCGCGACGCGTCCGAGGGACCACCGGTGGAGCCCTGAGAGGCTCCTCGAGGCTGCGTCTGGCTTGCTCCTCGCCGCAAACGTACTGCCCATCCTGGCGGCGTGGGTCGGGATCACCTCCAAGAAGCAGCCGCAATGCAATTCCGGGCTGCCGCGACAACAGGATGTCCCGGACGATCCGCACCGCCAGGGCCTCGTCTCCCGGCCGGAGAAGGGCTAGGGGACATGTCGCTCGGTGTACCAAGAATAAATACTATGTAAGTGCTATGGAATCACTATGGAATCCTCGCTGACGGTGAAATTCCGGGGCGCGGAAGCGAAGCTGCTCGAGCGCCTCGTCCAGTCTGGCCTCTTTGCAACCAAGTCCGAAGCGCTCCGGGCGGCGCTCGTGAAGTACGGGTCGGACCTCGGGCTCCTGCGGGCCCGCGATCTTTGGGCGGCGATCGATGCGACGCCTCGGCGCCGCGTGTCCCCCGCCAAGCTTCGCGAACAAGTCCGGAAGGCCGAGGATGCCGAATAGGGCGTTCCTCGACTCGAACGTCTTCATTTTCGGCTTCGAGCGGCGGAACTCCAATTCCCATCGGATCCTCGAGATGCTCTCGACGGGCGATATCCGTGGGGTCGTCACGGACCGCATCGTCAGGGAGGTGATGCAGTACTTCCGGAGGCGCTACGGGAAGGACCTCGCCTCCCAGTTCCGAGATTTCATCCTGTTTACGTGCGAACTCGTCCTGGAGGCGGACGTCCCCATTTCGAAAGCGCTCGTGGCCCTCGTCGGGGCGAGAGACGCGGGCGCATTGGCTGCAACGCGCGCCCTCGGCCTGGCGCGTCTCGTGTCCACCGACCGGGATTTCGGGGGCATCCCGGAGCGTCGGACGCCGCGAGAGTTCCTGCACGATGTGGGCGAGCGGTCGCACGCGGGCGACGAGTAGCCCGACAATCGTTCGTGTCCATCCGTCGGTGCCGATTGCGTGGCGGGGAACGCCCATGACCGGAAGACGGCATGAGGCGATAGGACGGTCACGCCGCGGGATAGAGGACCCCGGCCTTCGGGATCAGTTTGCACTCGACGGGGTCCACCGCAAATCCGAGGATCTCCAGGGTCGTGAGCCCTACGAGGTTCCGGTCGCCCAGGATCACGGGGACCCGGAAGCTTTGCCCCTCGATCTCGAGGAGGGCGAGGCCGACCGGGAACTCGATCGTGCCTCCGACGACCGCGAACCGGGTGCGTCGCTCGGGCGGCATGCCCAGCCGGTCCGCGATCGTCCGGTCCACCATGGAGTGGGTCGCGCCAGTGTCCACGAGCACTCGTTCGAGTTCTACGGAGCCCCGCGGGCCGTGAACGCGCACCCGTGCGTAGACCTCGCCCACGTGCGTGCCCATCGAGTTTGTCGATATGAACGGACCGGCTACATGCGCGTTACGGTCGGGACCGCCGACCCGATCGAGACCGACGCCGACCTCTTAGGAAGGAACGGCCGCCTCGGTCCAGGGGGCGTCATCGGAGCGGTCCGACAATTCTCGCAATCACCGCCTGCGGCGAAGGCTCAAATACACCGTAGTCGTTTGTAGTGCGACATGCCCGTGACCACGCTGCGCCTATCGGAGGAAGAGCTCCAACGGATCGACCGGATCGCCAAGCGGCAGGGCGTCGACCGAGCCGTCCTATTGCGCCGGGCGATTGGGGAGGGGGTGCGTGAGATCCTGCTGTCGGACGCTATCGCCCGATATCAGCGCGGAGAGTGCAGCGCGTGGAGGGCCGCATCGGACGCGGGGCTCGGCCTCTGGGAGTTCTTGGACGAACTCGCGCGGCGGGGCGTCCCCTTCCGGACGGACGAGCGCCACCTCGAAGGTCTGATCGAGGAACTTGGATGAGGGCGGCGATCGACGCATCGCCTCTGATCTACCTGACGAGGATCGTCCGCCTCGACGTTTTGGACCAATATGAAGAAATCTTGGTGCCCCCCGAAGTCATTTCGGAGATCGAGCGCGGCCTCGCCGCAGGACATCCTGAAGCTCTCGAGGTGAGGCGTCTCGTCGAGGGAGGGCGCCTACGAGTCCGAAAGGGAGGTCGACCACGCACCGAGTGGAACCTCGACCCGGGGGAGGCCGCCGTCCTCGCCCTCGCCCGTCGCGCGAAGGTCGACGAGGTCGTCGTGGATGACCGGGCTGCGATCGGCGTCGCGAAGTACCTCGGGCTGAAGCCCGTGAGCGTTCCCTTCCTCTTGCTGCGGGAGCGCCTTGCGGGACGCCTCACACAAGGAGACTTCGAGGCGGCAATCCGTCGGTTGGTCGGGACAGGCTACTACCTGTCACGCGAGCTCCAAGACCGACTCGTCGCAGCGGGACGTGGATGAGTCCCGCTCCATCGTCGCCGGAGGCGTTGGAAGCGAGCGGAAGGAGGACTCGCCCAAACCCTTTCTAGACTTCTCCGCATGCCACAACCGCATGGAAGGCCCGGAAGAGGAGCCCGAGAAATCGAGGGCGGAATCGTTGTGGCAGACGCCCGAGGGCCTACTCGCAGTGGCGTCCGCGTTGCTCCTCGCGGCGAACCTGCTCCTGATCCTCGCCGTGTTCCTGAACTTCCTCGGCGTGCGGGTCGGGTGGGACGCGGGCAAGACGGTCTGGGCCGCTCTCACCGCGGACCTCGTCGGGGTGGCGATCCTGGCTTGGGTCTTCTTCCTGACGGCAGCCCGGGTCGAAGGGCGCGCTCGGTTCTATCGGAGGATCGAGGCGTCGCTCCTGGTGGCGTGGATCGGGATCACCGCGTTCTGGCGCTTCGCGTTGCCCGCGGCGATCGGGACGGACCTCCAGGACCTCTTCGTGACGCTCATCGCATCGCAAGGGACGTTGCCCGGCTGGGTGAGCCGATCCGCTCCGGTCGTGGTCGAGCTGCTCTACCTCTGGATCGTCTGCGCGGCGCTGTTCCTCGCGGCCCATGTGGTGATCCTGTTAGATTCCCGGGCCGCCTCGGCCGACGACTGGGCGCGCGGACTCCCGGTGTACGCGTGGGTCGTTGCCGCCGGCGTCTCCCTGGTCGCGACGATTCTGATCGTCCTGTCGTTCGCCGCCGTGCTGCAGGGTGCTCCAATCGCGGTGAACGTCGGCGCGTGGCTCATCGCGAAGATGATCGTTGCCCCGAACCTGTTCATCTCAGGATACGCCTCGAGCCTGCAACTCGGACGGTCCGCGGCCCGCGCTCGGACTTCGGATGATGAGGCTTAGCCGGCCGTCAGGCGCAGATCGCGACCCATTGCCCGCCAACGGGCGACGGCACGATGACGGCCGGGATCGTGCAGGTCTTCGGCTGCGTATACGAGAACGGCCCGACATTCCCGGTCGAGTAGACCTCCATCCAAGAGACGGTCGGGGTGACGGAGAACTGCTGGCCGACGCTCAGGGAGGTGAGGTCGCCCGAGAACGATCCCTTGAACGGGATGGAGAC
>VBMM01000266.1 GCA_005878415.1 Methanobacteriota archaeon | reverse complement strand
ACGATGTCGGCCGTTCGCGCCGCGCGCGGCTTCACCGGCCGCGATCGCATCGTGACATTCGAGGGCAGCTACCATGGCCACGCGGATCCATTCCTCGCAAGGGCAGGTTCTGGAATCGCGGCCGCGGGGCTGCCCGCATCGAGAGGCGTCCCGCAAGGCGCGATCCAAGACACGCTCCTCGCGACGTACAACGACCTCGGCACGGTGAAGGACCTCTTCCGCAGCTATCGAGATACCATCGCGGCGGTCGTCGTCGAGCCCGTCGCAGGGAACATGGGCGTGGTCCCGCCGGAACCCGGATTCCTTCATGGATTGAGGGTTCTCGTCGATCAATACGGCGCCCTCCTCGTCTTCGACGAGGTCATCACGGGCTTCCGCGTCGCCCGAGGGGGAGCTCAAGAGCGATTCGGTGTCCGACCGGACCTCACCTGCCTCGGGAAAGTCTTGGGGCACGGCCTCCCCATCGGGGCGTACGGCGGGCGACGGGACATCATGGAAGTCGTCGCGCCGCTCGGACCGGTCTACCAAGCGGGCACCCTCGCAGGGAACCCGATCGCGATGGCCGCGGGCTTGGCGGCGCTCCGCCGCTTGAACCGAGGTCTCTACGTCCAACTCGAACGGAGGTCCGCGGCGTTGGAGAGGGGAATCGACGATGCGGCCGCGGACGCCGGCGTGGCGCTACGAATCCAGCGGGTCGGCTCCATGCTCGGGCTCTTCCTCGGTGACAACCCGGTCCTGAATTTTGCGGATGCGAAAACGTCCGACGGCTCGGCGTACGCCCGTCTCTTCTGGTCCCTCGTGGCGCGCGGCGTCTACCTCCCGCCCGCCCCGTTCGAGACCGTATTCGTTTCCGGCGCCCACGGGCCCGAGGCGATCGATCAGACCATCGAGGCGTTTGCCGACGCGTTCCGGGAGTTGCGAGGATGAACGACAGATTCCTCCGGGCCTGTGGGCGGGAGCCCGTAGACTGCACACCGGTCTGGTTCATGCGTCAAGCCGGCCGTTCGTCGCCATCGTATCGGGCGGTCCGACGGGAACGCGGCGTCCTCGAAATCGCGAAGATCCCCGCAATCGCGGCCGAGGTGACCCGCCAACCGGTCGGCGAACTCGGCGTCGACGCCGCGATCCTGTTCTGTGATCTCCTGATTCCCTTGGAGGCGATGGGCGTTGCGGTCCGAATCGACGACGGCGTCGGTCCCCGGATCGACCCACCGATTCGCACCGGCGAGGACGTGGACCGACTCCGTCCCCTCGACCCGGAGCGGAGTCTGCCGTTCGTCCGTGAGACGATTGCGCGGCTCCGCGCGAAACTCGACGTGCCCCTGATCGGGTTCGCGGGGGCGCCGTTCACGCTCGCCAGCTACTTGATCGAAGGTGGCGCCTCCCGCGACCTCGAGGCGACGAAACGGTTCATGCGCGAACGACGAGCCGACTGGACGCGACTGATGGATCTCCTCGCGGACGGGATGGCGGCGTTCCTGCGCTTCCAGGCGGATGCGGGTGCGCAGGCCCTCCAGCTGTTCGACAGCTGGGCGGGCGCGTTGGGTCCGGGGGACTACGTCGAGCGCGTGCAACCCCACACCCGAAAGGTGTTCCGCGGAATTCGCGAGACCGGTGTCCCGACGATCCACTTCGGGACCGGAACGGCGGGGTTCCTGGACGCGTTCCGGGAGGCCGGCGGCGACGTGATCGGCGTCGACTGGCGCATCGCGCTGGACCGCGCTTGGGTTGCGATCGGCGAGGACGCGGGGATCCAGGGGAACCTCGATCCGGCCGCTCTCTTGGGCCCGCGGGACGATTGGATGCCCGCCGCACGGGATGTGCTCGAACGGGCGAATGGCCGACCCGGCCACGTGTTCAATCTGGGCCATGGCGTCCTCGCGTCAACGCCGCAGGATCACTTGCGAGGACTCGTCGAGCTGGTTCATGAGACATCCCGGCGGTGAGCACACGGTGGAGTCACGAATCGGAGTCCTGCTGATGGCGCTCGGCGGGCCGGACTCCCTGGATGCGGTCGAGCCATTCCTGCGCAATGTCCGGCACGGACGGCCCACGCCGAAGGCGATGGTCGACGAATTCCGCGAGCGGTACCGTCGCATTGGCGGGAAGTCACCGCTACTCGGCATCTCCTTGGATCAAGCGCGGTCCCTCGAAACGCGCCTGAACGTCCGCACCGACGGGTTCCGATGCTACGTGGGAATGCGTCACTGGTCACCCTACATCCGCGATGTCGTCGCCCGCATCCGCGACGATGACATTCGTCGGGTGGTGGCCGTGTGCCTCACTCCGTACTACTCCAAGATGAGCGTGGGTGCCTACTTCGCGGATCTCGACGCCGCGGTCGCGCAATCGGGCACCACGATGGACATAGCGCGGGTTGAGAGCTGGCACGACCGCCCCGAACTCATCGATGCGTACGCACGGAAAGCGCGTGAAGCACTCGAGAGGCTTGCCGCGGAGGGCCACCGCGATCCCGTTGTCCTGGGCGATCCTCAAACAACTCCCGCCAGTCCGGACGCGGCTCTGCTACCAGAGTGCGGGCCGGACGGAAGATCCGTGGCTGGGACCCCCGCTGGAGGCCGTACTGGACGAGCTCGGCCGTGCGGGGGAAGAGGCGGTCATTGTGGATCCCTTCGGCTTCGTCTCGGACCATCTAGAGATCCTTTACGATCTCGACATCGAGGCGAGGGCTCAAGTGCATGGCCTCGGGATGAGATTCGAGCGAGCGGAGTCCTTGAACGCGGATCCGCAATTCATCAGGGCCATGGAGGCCGTCGTACGGGATGCAGCGGCTATGCCCAATTGGGCATAACCCCTCCGGATGCCCCGCTTCGATGGCCGCTAGTGCGCGACCAGCGCCTTCGCGATGGCAGCAATGGCCGCGCCGATTCCGCCACCCGCGGCGCCACCGACGAGCGCATTCGCGACCGCCGAGACGACATCGAAACCGTGCGTCCCGCTCGGGATGTGTCCCAGGGCTACGCCGAGGCCCGTGACATCGCCCGTCGCGGCAGACGCCACTCCGAGTCCGATCGCCCCAATGGTCGCGCCGATCGCAGCGGCGATCGGAATCGAAATCATGTTTTTCACGTCTCCCTGACCGGGTAGTCTCCTCGGGCCCAGATAAGGCGAATTGGACGCTTTTCGAAATTCGACAGCAACCCCGATCACGAGAGCCTGGG
>VBMM01000148.1 GCA_005878415.1 Methanobacteriota archaeon | reverse complement strand
GTCCCGGCCTCATGCTCCATGAGGTACGCGATCACGCGGAACGGGACCCGCTGGCGGAGGAACGCGAGGACCTGCTTCTCCGCGTCCGTGAGGGCGGGCCGCGCATCCGGCTGCCCGGGCTGGGAGCGCGGGTAGAACCGCTTGTACTCCCCGTCCATCACCGAGGTGATGAGTTCGTGCTTCTCCAGGAACCGGAGGTGGTAATCGACGAGCGTGATCGAGAGGTCGAGGGCGCGGGACACTTCGCGCAGGTGGAAACCCGGGTTCTTCCGGACGAACTCGTACAGGTCCCTCCGGGTCTTGACCGCCAGGATCTCCTCGTCCATCGAGGCCAAACGGCGCTCACCGCCGCAACGTGAACCCGTAGAACAAACCGAGGATCACGAGGTCGAGCGCGCCGGAGAGCACGAAGATCCGCCCGTATTGCTCGAGGGTGAGCGGGGCGGAGAAGAGGGCGATTGTCAGGACGATGCCCTTGACGAAGAAGACGCCGAACGCCGCCGCCAAGAAGAGGAGGTGCGCGTCCCGCGTCCGACGGAACGCGAACAGGGAGATGACCGTCAGTGCGAGTGCGAAGACGGACACGGCGGCGAGGACCACATTTTCGATGGCCACCATGGGACCAGCGGGGAGGCGTAAGGAACCGGAATGTTAAGGCTTCCGGCCCTAATTTTCGCCTTTCTTGCGGCGCCGGTTCACGGCCACGATCGTCAACCCGACGAGAAGCGCCACCGCGGCAAAGGACCCCGCATAGAGGACGAGGTCCGCTTGCAGCTCGGGAGGCGTCCCCAGGATGTGCGCGTATACCGCGCTCTCGACGCCGAGCGTCGGATCGTGTTCGATTCCCGCGCGCCCGGCGGAGGGGACTTGCTGCGGATAGGCCAGGTACAGATCGTAGCGGCCGGGCGCCGGCTCGGAACTCACGACCGTCGCATTCACCGGGAGGCCATCCGCCATGGCCGTCTTGGACCACGAGAAGAACACGGTCGCCGGGTGGTCCGAAGGTCCGTCGGTCACATTCACCGCGCCATCGCCCTGCGCGAAGGCGTGGACGTCATCCCAGCTGCGCTCGCTGTACGTGAATTCGCCTTCCGTGTCCAATTGCATCTCGATCCCCACGCTCGCGCCGGGGTTCACGAGGTTGTGGCTGATCGCGATTCCCATCTTCATCTCCATCGGCGTGAGGACGCGGTTACTGGCGATGCGCATGAACCGCTGAGCAATCGTCAGATTCAACGTCACCTCGTCTCCGAGGCTTCGGACGATGAAATTGAACACCCGGCCCCCGTCCGGGTCGGTGCGGTTGAACCGAACGACGGGGACGCCGCCGAACGCCGCGTCCCCCAGGGTGAAATTGCGCAGGACCTCGCCGGTGTCGATCCGCTCGTTTCGGTTCGAATCGCCCCATTCCACGAGATTGCGAAGCTCCAGCTGGTATTCGCTCGACGCCCCCTCCGTGCTCGCATACCACACGTCGAACGTGCCCGACTTGTACGAGACCCCGAACTGGTCTTGAAGGCCCGGGCTCGCGAGCACGCTCGTGACGAGAAATTCGCTGCCCGATTCCCTCGGCGAGGAGACGAGACGCTGGGTCGCCAGCTCGATTGCATCGGGGACCCCGTCTCCGTCGGAATCCGTGTCGGTCGGAAACAGGCGCGCATCGGACGCGGCCCGAACCACGATTGCCGTTGCGAATACGAGCGCGAATACCGACGTCGCCGCGAACGCACGGACCAGCCTGCGGGAAGCAGCCACGGACCGTCCTCCCGAGTCGATGGGGGGCGGCGGATATAAGGAGCTTATTATACGGTTTTCGAAGCTCCCGGGGCGCCCCTATCGGGCTCGCGCTGCGCCCCCTCTCTCCTCTCCCCGCCCTGACGCGACATCATTCGCGGATGACTTCTCCGAACGCCATCCGGCGATGGACCTTCGTGATGCGGATCTTGACCTGATCCCCGATCTTCGTCCCGGGGACGAAGACCACGAAGTTCTGGATTCGCGCCAGTCCATCGCCTTCTCGACCGATGTCCTCGATCTTCGCCTCGTAGACCTTCCCCTCCTCCACCGGAAGGTTCGAAGGTCGGAGGCCAGAGCCCGAATACGACATCTGATACTCCATGCGGCGAGGCTCCCCCGCCGTGCGCTTCGCATCACGTTGTACGGTATTTAATGATATAGGGGTGCGCGTCGCGCCGGAAGGCGGAATCGTCACGACCCGCGCAGCGCGCTCAGGTCCTTCTCGACATCGGAGGGGCGCGAGAACCGCAGCGAGAGGATGAGGAACACGATGCCGACAATCAGGACGATCAGGCCAATCGCGGTCACGAGCCGGTTCCACGAACCAAACGCGTCGAAGGCGTTGAACTCACCGAAGCCGATCCGGAGCACGTCGTGAAGCCAGGAGCCGAGCGCGATCCCGGGACCGCCGAGGAGGATCAAGAAAATCCCGGTGTAGAACAAGAACTTCTCGCGGAACCCGGACTTCGATTCGCCGGTCTCCTCGTCGGCCTCTTCCGCCGCGGGTTCGGCGGTGTCGGCGGGCCCCTCCCGGACGGGCTCCGATGCGACCGCTTCCATCTCAAAGAGCTCGCCGCATTGCGGGCACTCGGTCGCGTCCATTGGGACGACGGCTTTGCACGTCGGGCACTCGGCGACGAGCGATTGGGGCTGCGCCATAGCCTCCTCTGGCTCCCGCATTCTGAGGCTATAGTCGTTTGGTCCCGCCTATCCGAATTGATAGGAAAGACCTCGGCCCCATGGAGGACGGGTAGAAGGCATTCGGACACCGCCCCGGAGGGGAAGGCCCTTGCCTGCTCGGCGCAGTTCCGGCACGCGGCGGAGATCAAAGGGCGAGCTTGGGCTTCGCGAGCCACGGGACGTGGATCTGCCCGACGAGATCGCGCCACTCCGCGGGCATCGGCCGCCCGGAGTCGTCTCGCCGGTACCAATCCAAGACCTGATCGACCTTGATGTCTCGGCCCGAGATCGCGACCATGAGGGCGTTGCGGACATTCGCCGCGGCCTCCGCCGCCACCTCGTTCTCAAAGATCGCCGCGTACGGCGTCTGGGACATCCACCAGAGGACGAGGTAGTACGTCTTCTTCGTCGCGATGCGCGGGCGTCTTGGCTTCATCATGGGTTCGATTCCTCTCGACGGGTGCGAATCCGTCGACGGAACAAATCACGCGTTCGGGTGATAAATCGCTTATTGGACGGTTCTCAAATCTGAGACTTGTTGCGTCACTCGGCGAACCACACGCCGCAGGAGCAGCGGGCTTGGTCGGACGCGACGCGCGACCCGCATCGGGGGCACGAATACACGAAGACGTCGAGGTCTCCGGAGGGACCGAAGGTCACGCCACACACCGGACACCCGCCCGAACCTGAAGGCATCGTCGATCCGCACTCGGGACATGCGAATGTGAGCGTGGTCGGTTCTCCGAATCGCACGCCGCACTCGCAATCGGTCGCTTCCTCGGACACGATGCGTCCGCACGCGGGGCACTGGTACAGCTCGACGAATACCTCCTTCCCCCGGGGCACAGCCTTCTGTCGTCCCCTCGAAGGTCCGTCGATCTCACGGACGCGCTGGAGATCTTCGAAGATTTGTGTCAGGTTTCGTCCTCGGGCCTTCGACGATCCTCGTGCGACGGGACCGATCCGGGAGTTGACCGATCGAGCGGATCCGTACGCGCCTCCCGTCCCTCCCGCGAACGCCGATCCGCAGTGCTGACAGTGATCGAGTTCGAACGGCGTCAGCTTGCGGCACTTCCAGCAGAGGATCCGCGGCATGGGGCCGAGCTTGGCCATGACCTTGTCCATGTCCGGGTCGCGTCGGCCGACGACGCCGACGTGCTCTGTGCGTTGCGCCATCGTCATTTGACTTCCCAGCGGGCAGCCGTACATCGCGGTTTTCGAGCATGACACATTCGTCAAAACTGGTGAGGAATGAGAATCAGGTCCGAGTCTCGTTTCCGATATCTCCACGGCGGACGACGGAGCGGCGACCGCCGCGAATGCTTTAAGGGAGCCTCCCCGCTTGGCCCCGCGAATGGCGAAGATCCTCGTCTGCGTCGCTTGGCCGTACGCGTCGGGCCCCCGGCATCTGGGCCACGCGGTCTCCACGTTCATCCCGGCGGACGTCGTCGCCCGCTTCCACCGGATGAAAGGGGACGAGGTGCTCATGGTGGGCGGGACGGACATGCACGGCACGCCCACGATGGTCCGCGCGGATCAGGAGGGCGTGTCGCCTGCCCTCATCGCCGAGCGATATCACGCACTGGACGCGAAGAACACCGAGGAGCTCGGCGTGCGGTACGATCTCTATTGGAACACGGCGGACGCGAACCACAAGAAGTGGGTGCAGGAGATCTTCCTCCGGCTCCGAGACCGAGGCCACGTCTACGAGGCGATGATGACCTCGCCGTTCTGCCCGACGGGAAACCATTTCCTCCCCGATCGCTACGTCGAGGGGACCTGCCCGATCTGCGGGTTCCCGAAGGCCCGGGGGGACCAATGCGACAACTGCACGAACCTGATGGATCCGTTTCAGCTCATCGATCCCAAGTGCAAGATCCACGGCACGACGCCGGTCCCGCGGGAAACGAAGCATTTCTTCTTTCGGCTCACCGCGTTCCAGGAACGCCTAGCGAAGTGGGCCTCCGAGGACAAAGAGCACTGGAGGCACCACGTCCTCACCTTCACCCGGTCTTGGCTCCAGGAAGGATTGAAAGATCGGCCGATCACCCGCGATCTCGACTGGGGCATCGAGGTGCCGGTCCCCGGGTACGAGACGAAACGGATCTACGTTTGGTTCGAGGCCGTGATGGGCTATCTGACCGCCACGAGGGAGTGGTATCGCCGCCGCGGCGCGCCGGACGGGTGGAAGGACTTCTGGTACGATCCCGAGGCGCGTCACTACTACTTCATCGGCAAGGACAACATCGTGTTCCACACGATCTTCTGGCCGGCGATCCTCCTCGGGTACGACGAGCGGCTGGTCCTCCCGTACGACGTTCCCGCGACGCAGTACCTGAACTTCTCGGGCGAGAAGATGAGCGCCGGGAGGGGCAAAGGCGTCTGGCTCCCGGACCTCCTCGAACGGTTTGACCCGGACCAACTCCGGTATTACGGCATCGCGACGATGCCGGAGACGAAAGACACCGACTTCGAGTGGGCGGACTTCGCGCAGCGGAACAACAGCGAGCTCCTCGCGGTCTACGGGAACTTCGTCCACCGCGCCCTGACGTTCGCGGACAAGAACTTCAATCACGAGGTGCCTCCCGCCGGCTTCCTCGATGCGGTCGACAAGGCGATGGTCCGCGCGATCGAGCAGCAGTGGAAGCACGTCGGCCAGAATCTCGAGTATGTGCACCTTAAGGACGCGATGAGAGATGCGATCCAGCTCGCCCGCCTCGGGAATCAGTACATCGACCAGAAGGCTCCGTGGGACCTCATCAAGAAGGATCGCGCGGCGTGCGGCACGGCGATCCACGTCGCGCTGAGGGTCACGCGCTCCCTCGCGATCGTCATGGCACCGTTCCTGCCCTTCAGTTCCTCTCGCCTTTGGCACGCCGTCGGGTACGACTCGGACGTGCACGCGCTGCGGTGGGAGGACGCGCTCGAGGACGTCCCCAGCGGGCAAAAGTTGCGGGTGGGCAGACCGCTCTTCGCGAAGATCGAGATTGGGGACCTGAAGGAGGACCCGGAGAACCGCCTTGACATCCGCGTCGCCGAAATCGTCGACGTGAAGGCCCACCCGAACGCCGACAATCTGTACGTCATGCAGGTCGACCTCGGGGACGAACGTCGGCAGATTGTCGCGGGCATCCGCAAAGACTACGCGATCGACGAATTGCGCGGTCGAAAGATCGCGATTCTCGCGAACCTCGAATCGGCGAAGCTCCGTGGCGTCGAGAGCCAAGGGATGCTCCTCGCGGGGGAGGACGACACGCATGTCGGCATCGTGGTGCCGCCCGCGGATGCCGTCGTCGGCACCCAGGTGCTCGGCGTGAAGGCGTCACCCCCGCTCCCGTTCTCCGTGTTCCAGACGTACCGATTCCAGGTCGGAGAAGACGGGTCTGTCTTGTTCCTGGGACGGGAGGGCGAAGTCCGAATCCTCCTGAAGGCGAACGACGTCCCTCTGAAGGTCGACAAAGGCCTCAAGGAAGGGACCCCGGTCCACTGAATCGGTCCCTGTCCCATCGTCACGGGATCACGCCGAGCCCAACCCGCCCACCCGGGACAGATCTTCGCTGTGCAGGGCAAGGACGAGCGCGAGCGAACGGACGATCGGCAGAAGCTCGGGTGCGACCACGTCCAGCCGCACCCCGCTCGGAGTCACCCGACCCGCGACGACTTCCCGGTCATCCTGCGTCATTCGGATGCGGCCGCCGCTCATGTCGTGGAGGCGATAGGCGCGACCGCGCCACCCGACCGTGGCACCTCCGCGGCGGAACCGAAAGACGATCGTCTCGCCATCCGCGGCGATCGTGGCGCGATCCCGAAACTGGAAGTATCTCACCCGGCTCGGCGGCATTCCCGACGGCTCGGACACCAAGAACCAGCCCCCTTTGCCGCGGAGTATGCGGGAGCTCACACCCTCGACCACCACGCGGCCGGCGCGGACGATTCCACGCCTCACGATGACCGGCATGACGATCCCTCGTCGTCGAGCGCAAGGTCCGGATGTTCGCGGACTGCCGCGCCGACCCGCACAAGAGAAGAATGGTGGGGGGTTCGATAAACCGTTCGCGTCGGCTACCATCTGGAAAGCCTTTAAGCGAAGAGCCCCGTTTCGCGGCTCCTCCATGTTCTTCGACCTTCACAACCACACCCGCCACTCCCCCGATTCTCGCGTGGCTCCGGCGGACCTCGTCATGATGGCGCAGCGGGCCGGCCTGGCGGGCGTTGCGATTACGGATCACAATTCGATGGGAGGAGTGCGCGATGCGCAGGAAGCCGCGCGGGGGTCCTTCCTCGTCATCCCGGCCATCGAAGTCTCGACCCGGTCGGGCCACGTGCTCGGCTACGGCCTCCGCGACGTCGTCCCCCGCGGGCTGTCGGTCCGGGAAACCGTCGAGCGGATCGTCGCCGCCGGCGGCGTCCCGGTCGCCGCCCATCCGTATCGCTTCTGGTCTGGGCTGGGAGACGAGGGGCTCGCCGAGACCTCGTTTCCGGCACACGAGACCCGCAACGGACGGACGCTGCGGCGCGGGAACGAGCGCGCGCGCGAACGGGCGAGGGCTCTCCGAGTCGGCGAGACGGGCGGGAGCGACAGTCATTTCCTCGACGAGGTCGCGAAGGCGGTCACCGCCATCGACGCGGGGGATCTGCCGCTCGACGACGTCCTCCAGCAACTCGGCCAGGGCAAGACGACCGCCGAAGGCACGGACCGCGGCGCCGGCGCGACCGCCCGGTACGTGACGAAGGCCGTGTCCGAGTGGATCGGCCGAGGGATGCGGCGGATCTAGAGGTGTTCTTCGATCCGCGGGACGTACTTCTCCACGGCCTGTTTCGTCCGCGCCGGATCGGCGGACAGCGGGAGGCGCAACACGAGGAGCGCCTTCCGGCCCCCGTGGACGATGAGGTAGCGGGTCCCCTTCGCGTTGATGATGACGCTCTCGAGGGCGTCCTTCGCCTCGGAGGTCACGGTCTCCGCAGAGCCCACGAGCACCGCGAACATCGATCCGAACGTATCCACGTGGACGCCCTTCGGGAAGCTCCCGGCGAGGTACGTCCCCGCGAGGGAGACGAGCATCGCCTCTTGCACGCCCTCGTTCCGCTCGATGTCTCGGAGAATCGACTCGAGGGCGGTGGTGTCGACCATGCGGTGGTCCCAGACCGGCCCGGATGGAAGCCTCGCGGGATTAAACCTTTCCGACCTAAATCTCAGGGGGAAAACGGTCACAGACCCCGGAGCAATGCGTGCATCGAGGCCACGGCGTCGACCGCGTCCGCGCCCTTCCCGGCGCGGGCCATCGCCTGCTCGTCCGTCATCCCGGGACCCGTGATCCCGAATCCGACCGGCTTGCCGGTCCGCAGGCCGACATCGAGCAGGGCCTTCGGCACCGCGGCCATGAGGGCCTCATCGTGGAGCGTCTCCCCCTTGATGACCGCACCGATTGCGACCGCCGCGTCGACGTCGCCGCGCTCCAAGAGGCGCTGCACCGCCAACGGAATCTCGAACGCCCCCGGGACCCGGACGACGGACGTCACGCGGATCCCCCGCTCCTCCGCCCGGGCCAGCGCCTTCTGGACCATGACGTCGGTCACCTCGCGGTTGAACTCGGCCGCGACGATCGCGAGGTTCATCGACCCGACCCCTTGAGGGGCCCCGCGTCCTCGAACCCTTCCCGCTGCCCCGTGCCCGCTCGGGACCGCATCGCCTCCGGACGGAAGAGCAGATCGTACGCGTTGACGGCGTGCTCCCGGGTGCGGCGGTCGAAGAGCCACGCGAGCCCTGCCTCGTCCGTCGCCTCGTCCTCGTGGACCATCACGCCGAGGATGTGCCGACCGGCGTTCGCCTGGACGACCTGCAGGCCGAAATCCGCCGCGAGCGCGCAGTCTTTGTCGACCGGTTGACGGCCGACCATTCCGAGGGCGAGGACGATGTCGCATCCTCGGTCGAAGAGAATCTTCGCGCCGGCCGCGAGGTCCTTGATCCCGGGGACCGTGTATCGCTCGATCGAGAAGCCGCCGCCCTGCTTCCGGAGCTCGTCGACGGCGGCCGCGGCCATATCGTAGCGCGCGAAGGACGTATCGACGATGCCGATCCGTCTCAGGCCTTTCCCCGGCGACGCCGGGACGGAGCGGCGCCGTCCCCCCGGACCCCCGCCTTTTCGACGTGACCGAGTCGCTCTTGGAGCGCCAGCCATTCCGCCACCTTCCTCACGATCTTGCGCGAGCCGTCGAGGTCGCCCTCGAACCGCGCGAGGCGGACGACCCGCGTCGCCAGCCCTCGCCGACGGCACTCCTCGAGGACCCGCTCCTCTTGGTGCGCCTGGTCGAACCCCAAGGCGACGACATCCGGCCGGATGTCCCCGAGGATCTCGTAGATGTTGCCTTCGTTCCCCAGGACCGCCCGGTCCACGGGCTTGAGGGCCTCGACCATCTCCAGCCGGGATTTCTCCGGCATGATCGGCTCGTGCTTGAACCGCCGCGCCGTGCTATCTCGCGCGACGACGACCCACAGCTCGTCGCCGAGTTTCCGTGCCTCGCGGAGGAAATACAAATGACCGGGATGGAGGAGATCGAAGACCCCCGTCGCCATTACACGGACCACGAACGCCACGCCCGGACGATGTCCTGCCCTTCCAGGAAGACGAGATTCCTCTCCCGAGCATATGCCTTTGCATGTTCCTTCGGGAGGGCCCGTCCATCGTCCGCCATCATCTCGCAGATGGTCGCGCTGGGCGCGAGTCCGGCCATGATCGTGAGGGCCGTCGTGAGCTCCGTGTGGCCGCGGCGTTCCGCGAGCAACGGCTCCGCGGCGTTCAGCAGGGGAACGTGCCCTGGGGAGCGGAACTCCTCCGCGAAGGCGTGCGCCGCCCAGCCGTTCTCCCGCCGCAGCGCATCCTTCGCGATCTCCGCCAATCGGGCGATCGTCTTCGCCCGGTCTGTGTCCGTCACGCCGGTGTACGTGTCCCGATGGTTGACCGCGATCGAGAACGCGCTGTGCCGATCATATTTCATGTCCTCCGTCGACACGGCATTCAGGATCGGATACATCCCGCCCGCACGGCGGAGGACGTCCGTCATGTACGGCAGTCCGAGCCTCGCGCGGACCTCGCCGGACACCGTCGCGCAGATGAGGCCGCCCGCCTCCTTTCGCAGCGTTCGGATGGAGGCCGGGGTGACGAATTCGCTCGCAATGGCGAGGTCCGTCTCCTCCTCGCGGCCGTCGGCGTCGTAGACCAGGACGAACGCCCCGCGTCGCAGGGATTCGAGCGCCCGTTCGACGTCTCCCACGTCTCCATCGAGCGGACGCGGAATATATCAAGATTATTGTAGGAACCAGCTTCTTGGTTAAGCGGTAGGTGGACGCAGGACTTATCCGAATCACTTCCATGGGG
>VBMM01000147.1 GCA_005878415.1 Methanobacteriota archaeon | reverse complement strand
GCCGCGGCTGGATCCGGTACACGTACACGAAGTCCAACGTGTCGGTCGGGTCGTTCAGCCTCGACCACATCAAGTGATGTCGTCGGAATTCCGGCGGACATGCCGAGGGGGCTGACACGGCTCAGGATCGCTTGCAACAATCGCGCCGGTGAGGCGCTCCGCGGCCGCGATGCTACGGACACGTGGTAAACGTAAACCTCATGTGTGCACAGCGGGTTTGCGTCCCGGCGATAGATTGGCTTCGTGGGGGGATTTGGGCCGTGGCCTACGTTGGATTCTCCTCGGGTTGCTTTTGGCGCTCTCCGGCGCCATGTTGAATGTCGCCGTGACATTAGCTTTCCTGACCAACGCAAGCTTTTCGCTCGACGCACCAACCCGGACCACAATCGCCCTGGTTTCTGTCGCTGTGCCGATCGCGGCGTCAATCATGGCGGGCCTCGGTCTGCGCCCCCTCTACGGTCGGATTTCCGGGGCCGGGACTGGCCGACCCGTCGCGGCTCGAGCGATGCGTTGGTCCGCCTTGGCCGCGGGTGTGTCTGCAATCACGTTCCTTGGCACGGGGCTGCTCTTGGGCTGGGTCCTCCTTGAAGGAGACGCCCACTCGCTCACTCGTGCCGCGCATACCATTGCTGGCCTTCTGTTTGCCCTAACCGCCGGCCTCCTCCTGTTGCTGGCGGTGCGCGAATTTGGATCTTGGGATACGAGTTTCTTGGCCGGCGGGGCCCTGTCCCTCGGGGTCCTCAGTGCGGTGATGCCCGTGCTTGGGTTCGATGTGGGTGTTCCGCCTTACTTGATCCGTCTCGTCTCATTGGTCCTGTGGGTCCTCGCCTACACGGGGACGATCCACTTCGTAGGCCGTGGGTCCGCAACGGGCGGACAACCCGTTCCCGTCGGATGAGTCTCTCCGTCCCAAGGGAGAGGGCCGCAAAGGTCCAGCCTCCTGGCCGCATCGAGGGCACATGCCCTGATCGCGGTGAGCTTCCGACGAGTCCGTCACATGGGGTTTTCCGCGCCCGCATCAGGTATTTATGCGATCTCGGGCGAGCGGCCTTTCGGGGGCTTGCCGGCCGCCTGCTGGATGTTCACCTGGGGAATCGGGATCGGAGGCGGGAGGCGCAGCTCCCGCGCGAGCAGGACCGCCTCCGGGATGCAGTTCGTCATGATGACTGTGTGGATCTCCTGCGCGACGTCCGGCGGCATCTGCCCGCCGGCGGACCAGCCCTTCGCAAGCGCCTTCGCGTCCCCTTCCCACAGGAGGCTCCCCTCGATCTGGATGAGGCCGACTACGGCCTCGGATGCGTGGTAGTTCGCGGTGAAGCGGAAGTCCACGGACGCCTGTCGCTCGCCGAGCTCGGAGACCAGGGTGACCGTGCTGTTGTGGTCCACCCGTAGGTTGATCCAGCGCTCCGCCGGCTTGACGAACCGCCGGCCGTCCACGCTAGAGAGTTCGAACGTCTTGATCGGCATTGCCTTCGTGTCTAGGGGCCGAGCCTATATGAAGGTTGTCGCCAGAGGCGGGTTTTAGTTCTCCTTCGTGTTCGGAGGAGTCGCATGGTCCTCTGGATCGGCGTGGACGATACGGACAGCCTCCAGGGCATGTGCACGACGTTCCTCGCGACCGAACTCGTGACCGAGCTGACGAAGGACCGCGACCTGATCGGCTACCCGCGGCTCGTGCGGCTCAACCCGAACGTCCGTGCGTTCGTATGCCCGCGCCCAAGGTCGGGATAATCCGGCCGAGGCGCGCACCCGGGTCGCCCGTCTTGTCGAAACGAGATCCGAACTCCGCGACCCGATGACGAATCCCGGATTCTGCATCCTGCCGAAGCCACCTGCGGCCTCGCTCTACTGGAAAGCGGTGCGCGGAATCGTCACGAAGCGGGACGCGCTCCGTTCCGTCCGAACCCCGGGCGTCCTCCAAGAATACAAGAACGGTCGAGGGATCATCGGGGCGCTCGCCGCGACGGCGTGGCGGCCTCGGGATCGAACGTACGAAGTCCTCTGTTACCGAGACCCCTCTCGTTGGGGGACGGCCCGCTCCCTCGATCCGGATTCCGTGAAAGAAATGGATCGACGGTTCCCGTCAACGTTCAACAACTACGACTATGATTGCAATCGGGTCGTCATCGCGCCTCACTCGCCATGCCCTGTGCTCTTTGGAATCCGGGGGGACGATGCAACGCTCTTGCCCGCGGCGATGCGGACCGTCCGGGGAGAGCTTCCCGCCTCGTGGCTCGTGTTCGAGACCAACCAGGGGACAGACGATCACGTCCTTCCTTCGGCCCGGCTGGAACCGAGGACCACGGTCGGCGTGGAACGGCGCGTTTCGGGGATGCCGCGTAGCATCCGCGGAGGTCACGTAATCGTCGACATGGGCGGACTCCCGGCGGCCGCATACGAACCGTCGAAAGGGTTCCGGAATACCATCCGAGCCCTGCGGCCGGGCGACCGCGTGCGCGTCGTCGGGTCGATCCGGGACTCGCCTCGGACGCTCAACATCGAGAAGCTGCTCGTGCTCGCCCTCGCAGACGACGTCCGGAAACAGGCGAACCCCCTCTGTCCGACGTGCGGGAAACGGGCCAAGTCGACGGGGAAGATGGGAGCCTTCCGCTGCGCTCGTTGCCGGCGGCTCTTCCCGCGCTCTCTCGCCGTCGTGGAGAACGTATCGCGCCTCCTGGCACCGGGGTGGTACGAACCGCCCGTCGGCTCAAGACGGCATCTGAGCAAACCGCTCAAGCGACTGGTGCGGGCATCTTGACTCCGCGAGGCTTGCGGACCGCCTCGATACCGAGGCCGGGAATTCGGAAGCGCCGCTCAAGCGACTGGACGACGAACGACAGCGTCACGGTGATTGCCAGGAAGATCGCGGTCACCATCGCGAAAATCTCGAACACATCCCCCGCGTAGCCCTCGTGCAGGGCGATGTAGCTGATTTCCGTTTGCACCCCGAGAACGAACAGGAAGGTGCTTGCTTTGAATAGTCCGATATACTCGTTTGTCAGCGGAGGGATGATCAGCCGGAGAGCCTGAGGCAGGATGACGTAACGCATCGCTCGGAGCCGCGAGAACCCAATCGCCCTGGCGGCTTCGATTTGTCCGGAGTGGACCGTCTGCAGTCCAGCCCGGAAAATCTCCGCCTGGTAGCCGCCCGTGTTGATTGCGAGCGTGATGATGCCGATGAGGAGTCCTTCGGTTGCGTACTCCCGGAGAAAGACGATGAAGAAGGAGGACGCGAACAGGATCTGGACGTACAAAGGCGTGCCGCGGATGATCTCGACAAACCCGTCCCCGATTCGTCGAACAACATACTTGGCGCCGTACCAAAGCAACGAGAAGAAGATCAGAAAACCGCTGTCGGCCTTGATCACCTCGCGGTCCTCCGATCTCGCGCGCCTCTCCGCCCGCAACGACAGCACGAATTTGGCGAGGGGCATCGTCCTCGCGGTCCTGAGCCAACCCACGGAGAATCCGATGGCCATCCCGACAAGGAACGCGATCGTGGTTGCATAGACGTTCGTCAACACCGCGTGCACGTAGAGGCCATAATTCCGAGTGATGTAGGCTACATCGAGCCCCCGGCTCCCTACCAACAAGTCGTAGATATAGGCGAGGGATCCGACGATGACGGCGACCGCGAGCATGGCATCGATGTATCGCCAACGTTCCCTCAGGAACTTGCGCAGGTCGGCCAAGTGTCACCTCAGGATCTTGCTCACGAAGGAACGAGTGCGCTCCTCTTTCGGGCGATGAAAGATCTGCTCCGCCGACCCTTCTTCGACGATCTTCCCTGCGTCCATGAAGAGAATTCGGCTCGCCACATTGCTTGCAAAACCCATCTCGTGCGTCACGACGATCATCGTCATGCCTTCGCGCGCCAGCGCCGTCATCACGTCGAGGACCTCGCGGATGTATTCCGGATCGAGCGCGGACGTCGGCTCGTCGAACAACATCGCCTTCGGATCCATCGCAAGGGCCCGAGCGATTGCCACGCGTTGCTGCTGCCCGCCGGACAGCTCCGCGGGGTAGGAATTCTCTTTCGCTGCAAGGCCCACCCGTGCGAGCAACTCCCGTGCCTTTTCGACCGCTTTGTCATGGGTCATCCCTTTGACGCGAGTCAGCCCGAGAGTCACGTTGTCGATTGCCGTGAGGTGGGTGAAGAGATTGAAGCTCTGGAATACCATCCCTACCTGCTGACGGACCCACTCGTGTCGAATTCCGTGCCGGTTCACCTGTACTCCGTCGATGAACACCTGTCCAGAGTCCGGTTCCACCAGGAGATTGATGCAGCGAAGTAAGGTGCTCTTCCCCGAGCCGCTGGGGCCAATGATGACGATGGCTTCGCCCTTTTGGACTTCGAACGTGATGCCACGAAGCACGTGGAGCGCCCCGAAATGCTTTTGGACATCGTTGACCCGAATCAAAGCGAGATCGCCTCCAAGCCCGGGGTGTGAAATTTCCGCTCTAGGAGACGCAGCCCCCTTGTCACGCTGTACGTCAGGACGAGATAGGTGATGGCGACGACCGTCCACACGGCGAAGATCCAGACGATCGGCAACCCGCTCGCAGACAGAACGCCGAGAAGGTCGCGGCTCTTCGCGACCAGTTCCGTACCCGCAATCCCCGCCAGAATGGACGTGTCCTTGATGAGGACCGCGAACTCGTTCCCGAGGGGTGGGAGGCTCAGGCGAAACGTCTGTGGCAGGATGACGTGCCTCATGCCTTGCCAGGACCTCAGTCCGAGCGCCTGAGCCGCCTCGACTTGCCCCTTCGGGACCGATTGAAAGCCCGCACGAAAGATTTCCGCTTGGTATGCTGAGGAGTGCATCGCAATCGCGATGGCGGCGATTCCCACGGCGATATCTCCGCGTCGGAACCCAGCGAAGAATCGATCGAGGATCGGTTGGGGAATAAGCGAGGTACCGAACAGAGAGGCGAAGATGACCAGAATCAGCGGCGGCAAGCCTCGAAATATGTTCACGTAGAGCGAGGCAGGCCACCGGAATATCCGGATTCGGGACACCCGCGCCCATCCCATTAGGAAACCGAGGACGACGCTCAGCGGAAGCGTCAAGGCGACGTAGAAGAAAGTCCCGAAAAGACCGGTGATATAGAACCGGGTGTAGATCTGCCAGAATTGGGTGCTCAACAGTGAGAAGTTGAAGATCGCCGGCAAGATGACAAAGGCCATGAGGAGGCCCGCGACAACCATCTCGACCAGATGGACAAGGGTGATGCTCGTGATTAGCTTCGGCGGTTTGCGGAGCTGGAACGCAGCCGCGGTCTCCGTCTAGGCCACCTCACCCAGGGAGGAAACGAGGAAAGGGTTTGCGACCCGAGTTCGAGTCGCAAACATACCGGATCAGAACCACTTATTCAAAATCGTCTGGTACGTGCCGTCCGACTTCATCGCAGCGAGCTGGGCGTTGATGATTGGCACGAGCCCGAGCGGATCGCCGTTGGCGACCGCGAACCCGTAGAGCTCGTTCGTCAGGATCTCGCCTCCGACGGCGTAGGCGGTCGGATTCGCTGCGGCGATTCCTTGGGCTGCCGGAAGGTCGATGACGACGATGTCGACGACCCTCTGAGAGAGCAGGAGCAGCACGTCCTCGACGGTGGGACGGAGCTCCAAGTGGTTGGAGCTAACCACGTTTTTCAGGTTATCTTCAACCCAGAATTCGCTCGTGGTGATGGCCTGAGCCCCGACTACTAGCGTTGTCGTATTGAGCTCCGCGACGGTACACACGGCCGCGGCACAGTAGGCCGTGTTGTCGTTGGCGCGCTTCAAAATCCCTTGGTTCGAAAGATAGTACGGATTGGAGAAGTCCATCGACCCGTTGCGATCGGCGCCAACGGCTCCGTTCATCGTAATGGCGCCTACGGCGATGTCCATGCGCCCGACGCTCACCGCGGCGAGCAAGGCGGAGAAGTCCCGGAAGTCATTCCACTCGTAGCAGTGGTTCGTAACCGTATCGCTGCACTCCGTGTAGCCCCAGCCACGCTGGACGATTGTCTGAATCAGATCGATGTCGAACCCCTCGAGCGCGTCCGACGTCGCGTTCCTGGACTCGAAGGGCGGGAACGGGGTGTTCGTCCCGAGGAACAGTTTCGAGACCTTCGCTGACGGGGGTGAGAAGACGAGCCAACCCACTCCGACCCCGGCGACGAACAGAACGATTGCCACGACCGCGACGATGGCGATAGATACACCCTTCGCCCCCCGCATTGCCTCCGCGGGCGGCGCAACTCCTCCCTCAACCATATCCGGTGCAACCGCGTGTCAGTATTTGAATCTCACCGGGCGACAGAACTCGAACGGGGTTCGAACTCCGAGAATCCTGCCAATCGCTATTTGGCGGCGCGACGGAGGCACTCCTCGAGCACGTCGAGACCCGCGTCGAGGATTTCTTTCGTAATGTTCAGCGCCGGGATATACCGGATGCTCGATTCGCCGCAGGGCAGGAGGATCAACCCGTGCTCGTAGGCGTCCTTCTCGATGCGGTCCCGCCGTTTCGGGTCCGGCCGCTTCGATGCGCGATCCACGACGAACTCCGTCGCCTGCATCAGCCCCAGCCCGCGTCGGTCCCCGATGAACTCGTACCGCTCCTTCATCTCGTCGAGGCGCTTCGCCAGGTGTTCGCCGAGCTTCGCGCTACGGGCCACGAGCCCCTCGTCCTCAATCACGTCGAGGGTCGCGAGGGATGCCGCGGATGCGATCGGATTCCCGCCGAAGGTGTTCGAGTGCTTCCCGCTCTCCGGGAAGTCCATCTCCGCCGGGTACACCGTGGCGCTGATCGGCAGCCCTCCGCCGAGGGACTTCGCGGTCGTCAGGATGTCGGGGATCGCCTTCGAGTGCTCGATCGCCCACATCTTCCCCGTGCGTCCGAGCCCGCTCTGGACCTCGTCGTCGATCAGGAGGATATCGTGATCCTTCGCGATCCTCGCGACGCGGTCCATCCAGCCCGGTGGCGGGACGATGTATCCGCCTTCTCCCTGGACTGGTTCGACGAAGATCCCCGCCGTATCCTCGGGCGGCGCGATCGTCTTCATGTACGTGTCCTCGATGATGTTCGCGCAGTACAGGTCGCACGACGGATACGTGAGCTTGTACGGGCAGCGGTAGCAGTACGCATACGGCACGTGGACGACGCCGGGCATGCTCGGGAAGAACCCCGCGCGCTGGCGGGCCTTGCTCGCGGTCAGCGAGAGCGTGCCCTGCGTCCGTCCGTGGAAGGCGCCGAGGAAGGCAAGGAACATGTGTCGCTTCTTGTGGGACTTCGCGACCTTGATCGCCGCCTCGTTGGCTTCCGCGCCCGAGTTCCCGAAGAACACCTTCTTGCGGTGTTTGCCCGGCGTGATCGCGCCCAATCGTTCGGCGAGTCGCGCCTGGACGTCGTAATAGAAGTCGGTCCCGGCGAAGTGCGTGAACTCCGAGGCCTGTTTCGAGATTGCGTCGACGACTTTCGGATGGGTGTGTCCGACGTTGAGCACCGAGATCCCGGAGGCGAAGTCGATCAGGAGGTTCCCGTCGACGTCCTCGACGATGGAGCCGTGCGCCCTCTTCACGACGATCGGCGCCGTCTTCGTCGTCGTCGCGATCGAAGCCCGATCCCGTTCGATAATCTCCCGCGCTTTCGGCCCGGGCGGGGTCACCTTGATGTCCGGGACTCTCACCTCGGCACCCTGGAGGCAGGCTAGGATTCGGCCGTATTAATAGTCTCTCAGCCGAGAATCCTGCGCGACATCTCGGGCCGGGGTCCGGGCTATTTCGCCGCGCCGATCCGCATCATTGTCGTGCCGCAGACGGGACACTTGCCTTTCATCGCGGGCTTCCCGTTCTTCAGTTTCACCGCGACGGCGTTACTGATTTCCCGCTTTGCTCGGCACTTCACACAGTAACCTTGCACCATGGGGGAATCACCGGCAGTGCGAAAACACCGTCCTCAGATAAAGATAGTGGTGACATTTCTGCCGCACGGTATCCGGGCGGATTTTTTATCGATAATACTTATATAATGTCACCTGGATTCACCCTCGGTCAATCCATGGAATCCCAACCTCCTGGAAGCATGCCGATGCCGATGCCTGCTGCGCCTGCGACGCGAAAGACGCCCATCGGGGTGTTGATCCTCGGGATCCTCGTGATCCTCGCCGGGATCGGCCTCCTCGCCGTGGGCGGCCTCCTGTTCGCGGCCGCGTTCCTCATGGCGGGGGCGGGCGGTCAGGTCGGCGGGCTGTTCGGCGCGATTCTCGGCATCATTGGTGCGGTCTTCGTGATATTCGGCATCATTGCCGTCCTTGCGGGAGTCGGACTCATCCGACTGCGACCCTGGGCCTGGATGCTCACGATGATCATCGCCGTGCTGTCATTCCTCGGCAGCTTGGCGGCGGTCGCGACCTACTGGTACTTGACGGTGCTCTGGCTCGTCATCATCATCTACCTGGTCGTCGTCAGGAAGGAATTCCGGTCGAGACCGGCCGGGATGTAGTCGAGTCCCACCTTTCGTTGCGGGCCCGAAAGGGCCCGCGGAAACCTTTATATCCGTTCGACTTGTGGGTCGAGCCAGTGTTTTCATGAGGTATACTCGCTTTGAGAGAGCCCGCATCATCGGGGCTCGAGCCCTACAAATTTCGATGGGAGCGCCCTCATTGATGGCTGCGGACTCGGGCGGCGACCCGCTCGAGATCGCGTTCTCCGAGTTCGCGTCCGGGACCGCGCCGCTGAACGTTCAGAGGTTCCGCGATGCCTTCGATTGAAGGCACGACGATTCGAAAGATCCTGGACAGCCGCGGCAATCCGACCGTCGAGGTCGACGTCCGCGCTGGGAACGCCTTCGGGCGCGCGGCGGCCGCAAGCGGGGCGAGCACCGGGACCCACGAGCCCCCGGCGTTCCCGAAAGGGGGCGTGGACGAGGCGCTCCGCACCTTCCGCACGGCGGTGGCGCCCCGGCTTCGCGGTCGAGACATCTCGGATCAGGTCGGGATCGACGCGACGCTGCGCGAGGTCGACGGGACGCAGAACTTCGCCCGGATCGGCGCGAACGTGGCCACCGCGACCTCGATCGCCACGGCACGGGCGGCGGCGATGGCGGCGGGCCGCCCGCTGTACCGATACCTGGGAACGAGCGAACGGGTGACCCTGCCTCTGCCGTTCGGGAACGTGATCGGCGGGGGCCGCCACGCGATCGGCGGGACGACGATCCAGGAGTACCTCGTAGTGTCGCAGGGTCCGACCGCCCTCGACAATGTGTTGGGGAACGCACGGGCGCATCGGGCGGTCCGCGAGTCGCTCGAGAAGCGCATTCCGGACGAGCCGCTCGGACGAGGCGACGAGGGGGCCTGGATCGCGAAACTCGCCGACGAGGAGGCCCTCGGGCTCGTATCGGATGCCTGTCAAGCCGTGGCGCGAGACGTCGGATTCCCCGTCCGGCCCGCGCTCGATCTCGCCGCCTCCGAGTTCTATCGCGGCGGCAAGTACCACTATCGCGACCGCGTCCTCTCGCGCGACGAACAGATCGATTTCGTCGAACGCCTCGTGCGGGAGTACGGACTGTTCAGCGTCGAAGATCCGTTCGACCAAGAGGATTTCGCCGCCTTCACGGAGTTGACGAAACGCGTCGGACCGAAATGCAAGGTGATCGGCGACGACATCTTCGTGACGAACGTCAAGAGGCTCCAGCGAGGGATCGATGGGGGCGCGGGCAACGCTATCCTTATTAAGCCGAACCAAATTGGGACGCTCTCCGACACGAAGGCCGCGGTCGACCTCGCGCATCGATCCGGGTACGCGACCGTCATGTCGCACCGCAGCGGCGAGACGACGGACGATGCGATCGCGCACCTCGCCGTCGCCTGGGGCTGCCTCGGGATCAAGACCGGGGCGGTCGGCGGAGAACGGATCGCGAAGCTCAACGAACTCATCCGAATCGAGGAAGGACTCCGGGAAGGTACGTGATGCAAGAAGAGGAGCAGACGGGCGTCCAAGGACTGCTCGTCCCCGAGGACGTCTACCTGACGGCGGGGGTCCACATCGGGACGCAGCAGAAAAGCGCCGACATGAAGCCGTTCATCTACAAAGTGCGGATCGACGGCCTGTACGTCCTCGACATCAAGAAGACCGACACCCGCATCCGGGAGGCGTCGAAGTTCCTTTCGCGGTTCAAGGCGGAGAACATCCTCGTCGTCGCTGCCCGCCAGTACGGCCAGAAACCCGCGCGGCTTTTCGCGAAGCACGTCGGTGCGAAGGTGCTCGCAGGCCGATTCGTCCCGGGGACGCTCACGAATCCGAACCTTCCGGAGTTCATCGAGCCCGAGGTCCTCATGATCACGGATCCTGCCGCGGACCAGCAGGCGCTCCGGGAAGCGCTAAACGTCGGGATCCCGGTCGTCGCCCTGTGCGACGCGAACAACGAGACGCGGGATGTGGACCTCGTCGTGCCGACGAACAACAAGGGCCGGCGCGCACTCGCGACGGTGTACTGGCTCCTGACGAGGGAGGTCCTCAAGGCCCGCGGCACGCTGAAGTCGGACGAAGGCTTTACCTTCACGATCGATGATTACGAGGCGTCCCTCTGAAGGAGGGCGCCTTTCATGCGGTACCCGGCGGTGGCGGGAGCGTTCTACGAGCACTCGCGGGACGCTCTCCTCCGGCAGATTCGGGAGTGTTACACCCACCCGCTCGGGCCGGGCCGCGTTCCCGAAATCAGGAAGGGCGAGCACCGACTCCTCGGACTCGTCGTGCCTCACGCGGGATACGTGTACTCGGGCCCGGTGGCGGCGCACGGCTATGCGGCCCTGGCGGCCGACGGATGGCCGGCGGCCTTCCTCATCCTCGGCCCGAATCACCACGGCCAAGGGGCGCCCCTCGCGATCACGAAACACGATTGGCAGACGCCGCTCGGCACGGCGTCGATCGACGTCGGGCTCTACGACGCCGTCTCGAAGCCGCCTCTCGAGGACGACATCCTGGCGCACCGCGATGAGCACAGCATCGAGGTCCAGTTGCCGTTCTTGCAGGCGCTCGCCGACCCCGTGCGCTTCGTACCCGTGTGCATGGCGTTCCAGGAGTACGACCTCGCCTCGGAGGTCGGCGGCCTCGTCGCCGACGCCGTCAAGGGCAAGAGTGTGATGATGATCGCCTCCTCCGACTTCACGCACGCGGGCGTGCAGTACAACCAGATGCCGCCGCGCGGGACGACCGCGCCCGCGTTCGCGAAGGCCCAGGACGCGAAGGCGATCGAGAGGATCCTCGCCTTGGACCCGAAGGGATTCTCCGCGCGGGTCGCGCAGGACGACATCTCCATGTGCGGATACGGCCCCGTCACCGCGATGCTGACCGCCGCCAGGCGTCTCGGTGCGACGCAGGCGAAGCTCCTGAAGTACGGCACGTCGAGCGACACGAGCGGCGACACGCGGATCGCGGTCGGCTACGGGGCGATCGCGATCTATCGCTGAGAGGTCTCCTCATCGATCCACTCGAGGTACTCGCGCAAGGCGGGGCCCATCGGATACGAGACGATGCACGGCACCTCGTACGGGTGCTTTTCCCGGACCGTGGCGATGAGTTTCTGCAGGAGGGCGCGGCGGGTCTTGAACACGATCACGACCTCGTTCGCCTCCTCGAGTCTCCCCTTCCACCGATACATCGATTCGATCGGCCACAGGTTCGCGCACGCCGCCAATCGTCGTTCGACCACGGTCCGCGCGATCGACCGAGCTGTCTCGAGGTCCGGCGCGGTCACGTAAGCCATGGCATGTGCGGCGGCACGTCGCGGCGGCATCGCGTCCCCTCCTGATGGGTATCAGGGTCAGGAACAGGAATGGGCTCGACGGCCTTTTAAGTGGCACGTCGCGTGCGCGGGAACGTATTCGAATG
>VBMM01000265.1 GCA_005878415.1 Methanobacteriota archaeon | reverse complement strand
GAGCGTGAGTCGGTAGAGCGCGTCGTACTCCCGGTCGAGCTCGCCTCGGCGCGGGTAGAGCGCGTTGATGAGCAGCCATCCCGGGAGGAAGAACAGGAGCACGAGGGAGCCGATCACGCGGAGCGTCGCGACGACCGCGGCGAATGCGTCCGCCAACGGCGAGCCGAGCGGCCGGAGTCTATTTGAATATTGTGCGCGTGATTCGCGTTGATTTTCGGGGAGAAAGGCTTACGTCGGCCCGCGCATTCGTCGGGCCCCGGAGGCATCCGACGGACCGGAAACGCGTCAAGACGTACGTGCGGGGCTTCGACGACATCCTCGCGAGCGGCATCCCG
>VBMM01000264.1 GCA_005878415.1 Methanobacteriota archaeon | reverse complement strand
CACGTGGCTCGAGCTGTTCAAGATGTACTGTAACAACGTGATGAAAGCGGACCGGATCTCGATCCTCGTCGTCGACTCGCTCGACGTCCTCGAGACGATGGCGAAGATGCAGGATCCCCGGGCCGATCTCTACTTCCTGTTCGAGTGGCTGCGCGACCTCGGTCCCCTGACGTTCCTCGTCTCCGAGAAGCCGGTGGACCTCGGGCCGACGTCCCATGCGCCCGCGGAGGCGTATCTCGCGGACGGCATCGTGCAGCTGGAGATGCACCCGACGTCGGACCTCTTCGTGCAGCGCCGGTTGCGTGTGACGAAGATGCGGTCGACGAAACACGATCCGGGCGCCTTCGCCCTCTCCTTCGAGGACGGCGGTTTCGAGGTGACGCGCGCCGTCTCGGGACCTTCGTGAAGGCGATCCACGCTTCCTGCCGATCGGTGACATCGCCGCCACTGACGTCGCCTCCCCGCGAATCGCCCCGGTAGGCCTTTATACGGGCCGGGAGGATGGCGTTCCTCCTCCGGAGGCGCCGGGTGAAGATCCTCGTGGCGGACGACGACGCCACGCTCCGGTCCGGGCTGCGCGAGCTCCTCGAGGAGGACGGCCATCAGGTCGTCGCGGCGTCGGACGGCGGCGAGGCGATGCGGCTCATCGATCACGAGACGTTCGATGTGGCGCTCTTGGACCTTCGCATGCCGAAGGCATCGGGGCTCGAGGTCCTGCACCGCCTCCGCGCATCCCAACCGGCCGCGGTCGCGGTCATGATCAGCGGTCAGGGCACGGTCGATGTCGCCGTCGAGGCGATGAAGGCCGGGGCGGTCGACTTCGTCCAGAAGCCGTACGAGGTCGAGACGCTCCGACGCACGCTGAAGGCGGTCGAGGAAGAGCGTGCGGCCCGAGAGACGTTGAGCCGTTCTCCATTCGGGTCGGCCGCCGGCCCGATTCTTTCCGAGGCGGCGGCACGCGGCGCCTTGCTGGCCGTCCTCGGCCCGGCCGGGGCGCCGCCTTCGGGTGCCGTGCGCGTCCTCCGGATCGATGCGGAGAGCCGGCCGCCGAGCGTCTTCGCGCCGCGGCAGCTGTACCAACTGAACGTCGCGATCGAGGACCACATCCGGGAGGCGGAGCGGCCGGTCGTCTACGCCGCGGACCTGACGTTGCTCGAGACGACCCACGGCCGGGCGGACGTCCTGGCGTGGGTCCGCCACGTGAGCGGGAAGTGCGCCGCGAAAGGAGGGACGCTCGTCTTGGGCCGGGTCGACCCGTCGCTCGCCGCCGAGGTCTCGGCGAACTTCACGGCCGACGTGCCTCCGGGCCCGCTGCAGGGCATGCTCGAGTCGCTCGCAAACCCGATCCGGCGGGCGCTCGTCGGGTACGTGTTCGCCTCCGGTCCCGTCGCGTATTCCGCGATCCTGAAGAAGAGCTTCGTCGACTCGTCCTCGAAGCTTTCCTTCCACCTGTCGAAGCTCCAGACGGACGGGCTGCTCGCGAAGGTCGATGCAGGCCTCTATGCCGTCACCGACGCCGGCCAGCGCGCGTGGCGGGTCGTCCGGGCGCTCTCGGAGCACCAGGCGCCCGCGGTCGTGTTATCGGAACCGTGAACGACCGCCCCGCTCGACCCGTGCGCGAGGTCGCGGCCGTTGTCAACCCGTCTCAACTGGCCCGTATATAACCACGGGCCTCCATCGTTTCGAGCGAGACGGATGATGATTACGCTGCCGCCCGAAGCAAAGACGATCCCCAGGTCCATCCTCATCGTGGACGACGACGAGGGCGTGCGCGAGAACCTGGCCGAACTCTTCACCGTCGTCGGGTACCGAGTCGTCACCGCGGCGAGCGCACCGGAAGCGCTGGAG
>VBMM01000146.1 GCA_005878415.1 Methanobacteriota archaeon | reverse complement strand
TCCGTCCGCTGGAGGTTCCGGACCTCCGTGCAGAATTTCTCGAGGGACGCGGCGAGGTTCGCGAGCACGCCGATGAACTCCGCGTGGCGGTCGCGGCCGACGACCTGGGTCGCGGCTTCCTCGACCCCGACGCCGAGGTCCGCCAGGACCGCGGTCTGGATGTCGGCGGCTCGCGGTCCGAACGCGGCGCCCGTTCCTACGGCACCGGACATCTTGCCGACGACGATGCGCGGGGTCGCCTCCCGAAGACGTTCGCGTTGGCGCGCGACCTCCGAAGCGAACACGGCCATCTTCAGCCCGAACGTGATCGGCACGGCGGCTTGGCCGTGCGTCCGTCCGAGCATGATGGTGCGCTTGTGCTTCGAGGCGAGGGAGGCGAACGCGTCGATGAGGCCGTCCAGGTCTTCGTCGATGAGACGGATCGCGTCGCGAAGCTGGAGCGCCGTGGCGGTATCGAGGATGTCGCTGCTCGTCGCGCCCAGGTGGACGTACTTCCCGGCGTCGTCGCCGCACGCCTCCGTGAGGGCGAGGACGACCGCCATGAGGTCGTGCCGCGTGTCCTTCTCGAGTTCCTCGACGCGCTTCACGGTGACGCTCTTTGTCGTGGCCTTCTTCGTGATCTCCGCGGCCGCGTCTCTTGGGATGAGCCCGACCTTCGCCTCCGCCCGCGCGAGGGCCGCCTCGACGCCGAGGAGCCGCTGCAGCCGCGCGTCCTCCTCGAAGAGGCCCCGCATCTTCGGCCGGCCGTAGCGGAAGTCGATGGGGATACCGCCATCCAGCTTGCATCGGGTCAGGCGACACACATTCCCCATATCCGCAGCTCCCTCCGCATCAGGGAAATCCTCTCAGGGCTGAAGGCTGAGGAGATCCAATAACTCGCGTGTTCGGTAGACCGGGATGTCATCGCGCTCCGCGAGTTCTAGGATGTCGCGGTCTCCGGTGACAACACCATCCGCCTGCACCGCCGCCGCACAGGCGAGGACGGGCGCGTCCTCCGGATCCCGCAGGCGTCTCGACCACATGGGGATCTTTTCCGCGTACGTACTTCGGGCGACGAGACCGCCGGCCGTGAGAATCGATTCGAGCCGCCTCAAGGCTTCCGACAGGTCGGGGTGGTCCTGGAATATCCGCTCGATGACCTCATACACCTGGTCTACGACATCCTCTGCGTAGAGAAGCGTGACATCACCGCGAAGAGAGGCGACGAGCAGACGGCGCTCGTTTCCAGCGAAGAACAGGCCGGACAGGACCGTGTTCGCGTCAACGACGACGCGCATAGCGCTCCTTCCAGAGGCGCGCCTTCGCCTCCTTCACAAGGTCGCCGAGTCGCTTGCGGGTCAGGCGGAGACTCCGGCCTCGTTTCTCGAACACGTCGAACATGCGCTCCAAGTCCTCCTCCCGGAGGACCCGGACCTCATCGCCCCCCTCGAGGAACACGATGCGACTGCCTTTTCGCAGGCCGAGCCTCTTGCGGATCGAGACGGGAAGTGTCACCTGTCCCTTCGACGTGACCGTGGCCACTTTGGCCATGGACGTTGTAAGGGATTCCTTACACTTATCCTTTTTCCCAGGGTGGCCGAATGTCCTTCTGCCCGCCCATGAACGTCCGCAGGACCCTCGGCACGGTGACGGATCCGTCCGCCTGCTGGTAGTTCTCCAGGACCGCGACGATCCCGCGGGACGTCGCGATCGCACTCGAGTTGAGCGTATGGGGAATGAATTTGTCGCCACCGACCTTCCCCGCGCGGATGTTCAGGCGCCTTGCCTGGTAGTCCGTGCAGTTGCTGCAACTGATGACCTCGCCGTACTTCTTCTGCCGCGGAAACCACGCCTCGATGTCGTACTTCTTCGCGGCGACCGTGCCGATGTCCCCCGTGCAGACGTTGACCACGCGGTATGGAATCTCCAGGGCGCGATAGATTGCCTCGCCGTTCGCTCGGAGCTTCTCGTGCCACGTCCAGCTGTCCTCGGGCCGGCAGAAGACGAACTGCTCGATCTTGTTGAACTGGTGCATCCGGAAGAGGCCCTTCGTGTCGACGCCGTGCCCGCCGATCTCCCGGCGGAACTGCGTCGCGATTCCCGTCAGCCGGATCGGCAGGCGGCCGTCGTCGATGACCTCGTCCATGAACATCGCGCCCATCGGATGTTCCGACGTCGCGATCAGGTAGAGGTCCTCGCCCTCGATCTTGTACATCACGTTCTCGAAGTCGGCGAGGTCGACGACTCCCTCGTACGCGGCCCGCCGCATCATGAACGGCGGGAAGACGGCGGTGAAGCCCTGCTTGATCATGTAGTCGAGCGCGAACTGCAGGAGCGCTTGGTCGAGCCGCACGAGGTCGCCGAGGAGGTACAGGAAGCCCGCGCCGGCGATCTTCCGCGCGCGTTCGAAATCCGCGCCGCCGAGTGCCTCGAGGAGTTCGCCGTGCGGCTTGAGCTCGAAGGCGAATTTCCGAGGCGTTCCCCATTTCGCGACCTCGACATTCTCCGTGTCGTCCTTCCCGACCGGCACGCTCTCGTGGAGCAGGTTCGGCAACCGCAGGAGTCCGTCTCGGATGTTGACCGCGAGCGCATCGATCTTCGTGTCGAGCGCGTCGATTCGCTTCGGGAGATCGGCCGCCTCCTTGCGGAGCTTGTCCGTCGCCTTGCCGGCCTTCTTGGCCTCCGCGATCTGCCGCGTGATCTCGTTCCGCCGCCGCTTCAGCGCATCCGCGTTTGCCAGCGCCTCCCGCCATTCCTTGTCCCATCGGATGACGTCGTCGAGGAGCTTCGCCTTCTCCGGAGCATTGCGCTTCGCGAGGTCGCGGCGGATGACGTCCGGGCTCTCCCGGATGAGCCGGATGTCCAGCACGGCGGACTCGATGGGGAGGACCCTATTTGTAGGTTATTTCACGAGGCATCGAACGGACGAACGGGAGCCCCAAGGTCCCTGCCCCCGGGGAGGAGGATGGAGGGATCGCAGGGGCCACCCGAGTTCCCCCGAATGGGTCCGGTTCCCGGCGTTGAGCGCGGGCCGCTACCGCAGGATGGCCAGGAGCTCGCGGATCTCCTCCGCGTGCAGGCGCATGATCCAGCCGAGGGATGCGGGCTCCGTCTTCGGGCCGGCGACCGCCGCGAGCGTGCATCCATCCCCGAGGCTCAGGATCACGACGTTCCACGAGCCGGCGTGGATCGTGATGTCCTCCGGATTCGGGAGGGAGAGGCTTTGGGTGATCTTGCCCGCGGCCGTCATGGCGAGCGTCGCCATCGCCGTCGCGGCCATCGAGGGGCGTCCGCGGAGCGAGGAGGCGATCGGGAGGCCGTTGCGGTCCCCGATCACGATCGCGTGCACCCCGTAGACCTGGGCCGAGATCTCCTCGAGGATCTCCGCGAGGCGGCGGTCCGGCGTCATGATCGTCGGGAGCGGCTCCGCGTCGCGTTCGTACATCATCGGACGTTCGGCGACCTGCGGGCGCTCGGACAGCTGCTCGTTCCCGGCGGGCGCATGGCGGTTATTCATGCGATGGGTGTGCGCGAGGGGGGGTATAACGGCCTCAGACAAGTGGGGTTGAGTCAGGTCAAATTGACAAGGGAGCGAGAGGAGGCGAGCGGGGCTCTCGCCGGCCGAAAGGACTAACTGACGGAGGCGCGTATGCGTCGAGGGCGAGGGGTCGCGTGAGCGGGAAGCGGGTGGCGGTCGTGACGGTCGCGTTCGCCGCCGCCTTGGCCGCCATCGCGGACCTCGCGTGGGCCACCGCGGTCGCGACCCCCGGATACCGGTTTTCGCCCTCCGTCTCGTCGCAGACGTACGTCGTCACGCTCATCGCCTCCACCGTGCTCGTCGTCGGCTTGGCGATCGCCGCGTCGCTGCACATCGTCTCGATCGGTCATGCGATGGACGAATTGGATCAGCGGATCGCGGGCATCCGGAGGTCCGCTCGGGCCGAGATGCAATCCGCCGCCTCGGCGGTGGGGACCGACCGGGACGTCGAGGACGAGCTCGACGACATCCTGGGCGCGATGGAACGGGACGTCGCCCTGGTCGAGGTGCGCCCGTCGCCGGCCATCTTCGTGCCCGCGGCGGCGGCGATGCAGGACGCCCGGGGTCTCCTGCGGGAGCTCGTGAGCGAGCGACTGGCGGTCCTGCGGGGGGTCTCCGGGGTCCGGTGGGCGATCGCCCCCGCAATCGCCGCGGCGATCATCTTCGGCGCGATCGCCTCCGTGATGCTCCCGGCCGTGGATGGGTTCGCGCTCCAGAACTTCCAGCTCAATGCGGCCTTCATCCTGTTCCTGGCGTACGGATGGCCGGTCTTGGTCGCCTGGGCGGTCACGGCGATCGCGGTCTCGCGGCATATCAAACCTCTGTAGGAACGTTCTGCGACGGGGACCGTCGCGTCACCGGCTTGCCAAAGTGCAGTGAACAAATCCTTTTTATCCCTCCTTCCTAATACTACCTCGCGGAAAGTCGTCGTTGGAGGAGGGGGGTTCCGAATCATGGCCTACATTCAGGAGCGTGGTGCATCCATCTTATCGATCGTCGATCCGGACGGTCCGCTCGACGCCGCGTTGCTGTTGCGTCAGACTGGTATTTTGGTCGCGGGCTGGACCCGGAATGCGGTCCCGCACGAGGTGCTCACGGTCATGGCGGCGACGATGTTCGCCTCCGTCCAGACGATTGCCGAGACACTCGGGGACGCGAGCCCCTCGACCATCGTCGTCGAGACGGAGTCTCGGCGGCTCCTCGCGACGAAGTTCGGAACCGATGAACTCATCCTCGTGGCCCCGAAGTCCGCGACCGAGGGGTTCCTGAGGCAGGTGGCTAGGAGGATCGTGCGGAAGGAGTTGCAGCGTGCGTCCGCAGAACCGCGCGCCCGTGCGTCGATTGTCGTCAAGGGGTAACCGCGGGGTAAGCGCAGAGCATGCAGGGCAATTCACCGATTCGAACTCCCCGCGCACCCGGCGGGACCCGGACGGGAACGACTTCGGCCGGGCCGATCGCTACGGCCGCTTCATCCGCCCAGGTCGGGACGCGCCAGCGACTCGAGCAGGCGACGCGCCGGCGGTTGTATGACCACCTGCTCCTCCTGCCGGGCGACCACTTCCGGGCCATCGCCCGCTCTCTCGGCATCGGCGTCGGCACGGCGAGACACCATCTGCAGATCATGATTCGCGACGGCCTCGTGTACGAGCGGAAGGCGGACGGCCGGTCCCGCTACTACGTCGCCGGAGATTCGGAGCAGCGCGCGAAGAACGACCTGTTCGGCAAGCACTGGGGCTTTCGAGATTTGCGCCTCCGCATCTGGAACGCCTTGAACCGCACCGGCGAGAGCACGGCGACGAAGATCGCGACGATCCTCGGGATCACGCGCCAGCTCACCGCCTACCATCTGGGGCGCTTGGAAGAAAAGGGACTCGTCTCGTCGCAGGATCGCCGCTACCGGGTGACGAGGTCGTCCTCCGCCGCCGAACGGATGGACGAGACCGAACGCAACTCCTGAATCAGGTCGACGACCCCTTTCACGTCGTGGACGAGGGGCGTCAGCGATTGCGCGGCGAACGGCATGCCCTTCAGTTGCTCTCGCAACACACGGAGGCTGAGGATGCATTGGCGCGACGCGGCGAAGAGTTGCTCCTGCGTCGCCTTTGCGTGATCCAGCTGCGCCGACAGTTTGCCGACCTGGGCGAGGGTGTTCAGGCGCAAGAGCCGGTCCCGCTCGAGCTCCGCCGCGAGCTCCGTGACGCGCATGTCGAGAGGCTCGTGGGACCGCCGCTCCACGTCGAGTTGCCGCTCGAGCGCCGCGACGCGATTTCGGAGGGCCTCCCGCTCGGCGCGATCCAGTTCTAACGGGAGTCCATGGACCTCGAACGTCTGCACGATGGTCCGGACCTTCTCGCGGACCGCGTTCGCCAATTCGAGATCTTTCATGCCGGAGCCCTCGGGGATCGCCTCGAACCCGCGGCCCCGGCCCTTGCCTCGGAACGATTGAAGGGCGACGTCGGTCCCGCTCCCCGAGGGGAACGACCGAAGGCTCGACGACTTGCCACAAAGCGGACAGACCGCGTGCGTCGCCGTGGCCGAGGCAACGTTCAGGGTACCGTAAACCTACCGGTTGCGCCGCCGCGCGGACCTACAACGGGTACTCTTCGAGCGGTTCCTCGAGCTCGTCGACCGGTTGCGCCTCGGTCTCCGCCGTCGGGGCGGCCTGGGTCTCCTCGAGCCGCCGCGCCAGGCGGCGGTTCTTCCGCGAGAGGACGATCGCGACGACCGCGAGGAGGACCGTGAGGACGAGCAACAGGAGCGCGGTCGGCATTCCGAGGAACTGTTCGGGGAGGAATCCGGCTTCCACGACCGTCACGTTGACCGTCGTGGATTTCGCGCCCGAGCTGACCGTGAGCGTGCCGCTTCCGGTGTGGTCGCCGCCCGAGAGCGAGGCACTCCGGCCGTCCGGCGAGATTTGGAGCGACCCGATCGTTGACGACCAGGCGAAGGTCACGTTGGCGACCTCGTTCCCGTACCGGTCGAGCGCGAGCGCCTGGAGGTCCACGCTACCGCCAAGGCGCACCTGAACCGTCGACGGAATCACGAGGATTCGTTCCATGGCGCCGCTGACGATGCGGACGCTCATTGGGCTCGACACCGCACCCGAGGAGACGGTGATCGTACCCGCTCCCGCCGAGACCGGCGCTCGAAACAACGCGTGCATGCCATCGACGTCGATCGGGGTCACATCGCCGATCGTCGTGGACCACGAGACGGGGACGCTGGGGATCGGATTCGCGTATGCATCCCGGGGAACCGCCGCCAGCACGACCGTCGAACTGACTTCGGCGTCGATCGTCGCGGGAGAGACCGCAATCGAGGCGAGGGGCCCGGCGACGACTTGCACCGTCGTGCTCCCGGAGATCCCGCCACTGGTGGCCGTCACGCTGCCGCTCCCGAGGCTGCCTCCGGCGGTGAACAGACCGTTCGAATCGATCGTGCCGACGCCTCCGCCGGTGCTCCAGGAGACGGTCGACAGGGGGACCCCATTCCCATTCGCATCTTTTCCTGCGGCGGCAAACTGTCGGCTGGTCCCCGCCGGGACTGTTCCGCTCACCGGACTCACATCGATCCGGTTGAGGCCTCCCGGCGCGATGCGGATCGTCGCGAGACCGGACACGCTTCCGTTCGCGGCCGCGACGGGGTCCGTGCCCGCGACGACGCCCGCCGTGTAGACGGCCCGGTCTCCCGACTGCGTCGCGGGCGTCACCGTGCCGAGGCCTCCGATCGAAGACCAGGAGTACGTCACCCCGTCGACCGCGTTGTCGAATGCGTCGTACGCCGCTCCGGCGAGCGCGACGGAACCCATCAGGGCCACGTCGGCGGATGCGGGCGTCACGGCGATCCGAGTGGTCGTCCCCGCGCCGACGAAGCCGAACGCGTTTATCTTTCCCGATTCGTCGCCGACGACGAGGTAGCCGTCCCCGATCGCGACGGACGAGCTACTGCCCGCGGGGGAGACCCGCAGCGTCTGCAGTGCGGCCCCGTTCGAGGCCTTCCGCGCGTACAGCATCCCATCCCACGAGGCTGCGAACACGGTCCCGTTGTCGTACGCGACGGAGGCGGCGATGGGCCCCTTCACGATGAAGGACCTCCAGGCGATCGTCCCGGTCGCCGCGTCGAGGGCGCAGATCCGTCCCGCACCCGTCTCGGTCGCGAACACGCCGACGAAGACGAGGCCTTCCGCGACGACGGGGGACGAGAGGTCGACGGCCCTCCCGATGAGCGGCGCCTTCCAGATCCTCGATCCGTTCAGCGGGTTGATCGCGTACACCGAGCCGATGTAATCGCCGACGTACAGGACGCCGCCCGCAAGGGTCGGCGCGGACGTGATCGCGGACCCGACACTCGTCCGCCAGAACTCCGTCCCGCTCGGGGCGTCGATCGCGATGATGTCTCCCACGCCGTCCGTCACGTACACGATCCCGGCCCACACCGTGGGGCCCTGGAATCCCTTGTCCGGCATCGCGTACGTCCAGCGGTCGACGCCATCTGCGACGTTCGTCGCGTGGAGCGTCTTGCCGCTGTAGTCGTACCAATAGACGCTCGGCCCATCGACGGCGGGGGTCGTGAAGGCGTTCGCGGCGGGAGCGGGCGACGCGTGTCGCCATCGGACCGCTCCGGTCGTCTCGTCGAGCGCGAACAGGGTCACGGCGGTCCCGCTGCCCGTCACGAGCGCGACGTAGACGGTCCCGGAGTCGACCGCCGGCGTGCCGTGCACGTACCCGAAGTCTCCGAGGAACATCTGCCACTTGAGCGCGCCCGTGCCCAGGTCGAGGGCATTCACCGTCCCTTCCTTCTCCGTGTAGAAAACCGTGTGATTGTCGATGACCGGGTTGCTCCAGTGGATTCGGGAGCCCACTGTGGCGTTCCACCGGGCCGTGAGGGGCATCGCGTAGGGCGACGAGCCGACGCCGCCGCGTTCCCGGTCGTGATGGAATTGCGGCCATTCCGCATCCGGCGGCGAATCGGGCGGCTTCGACGGAGTTCGGAACGAGTAGAACGCGCCACCGTTGTCTGCGCGGGCGGTGTTGCCCGCTTCGTCCGTCGATAGGACGTAGTAGTAATAGGTCGTGCTCGCCGCGAGGCCCGCGACGACGATCGCGTGATTCGTCACCCGGCGCGCGTCCGATTGCGGCGTCGACGGGGTCCCCGTGCCCCAGTAGACGACGGAGTCGCTCGCCTCGTCCGTGGTCCAGCCCACCGTCGCGCGGAAGAACCGCACGGTCTGCGTGCCGACGTTCGTGATGACCGGAGGCGTGTCGTCGACGACCGCGTAGTCGTCCACGGGTCCGCTTCCGCCGAGCCCGTCGTTGGCGTCGTAGTATTCCGCCGTGATCGTGTCTCCATTCCGGACTTGGAGCCGGCCGTCGGGGAGCGGCGTGGCGCTCCTCACGAGCAGGATCGAACCCCGGAACACCTCGGTCGATGGGCCCGTCTCCGTGAGCAGGATCGTCTCCGGGATCGTCTCCGTGGTGCTGGACATCGTCGCGGTGGCCGTGTCCGGCGCCCCCGGATCGAGGTTCAGGTCTGCGTCGATCACGTCGACCCGGACCGTGGCGTTCGACTGGTAGCGGTTGTGGTCCATCTGGATGAAGCCCTTCTCTCGCGTGATGCCGCCCGTGGCGACGATCGCGAAGGGCTGCGGTCCCTCCGGCACGTTGTCGCCGGAAATGCGGATCGTCCAGATTCCCGACTGCACGCCGCTGCGCACGAGCACGCCTTCGACATTGTTCAGGTGGTCCGAGCCGGTCGCGTTCCGTTGCGACTCTCCGGGGTTGTAGCCCGTGTATTGGTTCCCGGCGTACGTCGTGCCGTCGGGCGCCGTGACAACGAGATCGAGATCATTCACAAGATTCGGGTTCGACATCGGTGCGCCCGCAAAGTCGCTCCACACGAGCGTGACTTCGACGGGCATCGAGGCATTCGCGATCGCGATCTGATACGTCACCGAGTCGCCGGTCTGCACGCCGGCGCGGTGGTCGTCGAGCCACAGCCCGCGGGCGTCTCCCTGGAAGAACAAGGCGTCGTCGAGGAGGATGCGACCCCAACCCTGATTGAAGTTCGGGTAGCGATTCTCCCCGTTGTCGTACGCCCCCGTCCCCGTGATCTCCGTGGCGCCGTTGATCAACGTCGCCTTGACGAGCGCCGCCGACGGGACGAACGCGTCCGTGGTTTGCTTCGTCCCGGTGGGGTACCATCCATCCATGTAGTATTGCCGCAGGAGTGCGACCGCGCCCGCGGCCGTCGGCGTCGCCATGCTCGTCCCGCTGAATTGCACGTAGTCGTCGCACTGCCCGCCGGGATCGCAACCGTGCGCGGACCAGATGAAGGAGCCGGGCGCGAGGACGTCCGGTTTCAACCGACCGTCGGCCGTGGGCCCGCGGCTGCTGAAGGTGGCCATCCGATCGCGGTTCGCTCCGTTCTGGCTCGCGCCCACCGCGAGGACGTTCTTCGCGACCGCGTATGGGTTGATCGTCGAGAGGCTCGGGCCGGAGTTCCCGGCGGCGTACAGGACGACGAAGTCCGGATGAGTCCAGACGAAGTCGTCCGTCTGGGCCGCCTCCGAGATGTAGTCGCTGCAACAGGAGCCCCAGCTGTTCGTGTGGATCCACGAGCTGCGGTCCACCGCCGCCTGGTACATGTCGTGCAGGTCGGACGGCGGATTGATCGTCTGCCCGTCCGTCGAGAGGTCTTGCGCTTGGACCTTCGCATCGAACGCTTGGCCGTCGTGAGGTCCCGCGGTCCCGTTCGAGCCGGTCGCGTCGCCGTCGTAGACGTGCCACGTCCCGTCGTCGCCCGCGACGCTCCCCGCGACGTGGGTGCCGTGGTTGATCCCGTTGTCCGATGAATCCCCGCGCGCGTCCGAAGGCACGTAGTAGTCCGTGACCTTGCGATGGTCCGGGCCCGGGGCCGAGTGTAGCGGATCCTCGAACGCGTTGTGTTGATAGTCAAGGCCCGTGTCCCCGACGGTCACGAGCTGACCGGTCCCGAAGATCCCGTGTGCGTGGACCGGCGTCGCGAACGTCGTCCCATTGCCGCTCTGGATCACCCATCGCGCGATATCGTTGAACGTGTGCGGACGGACTTCTCGATCGATCCACATCACGTCGAGGTTGCGGGCGAGCGGGATGAGCGCGTCGCGACCGATCTCCGCGCGGACCACTCCGGAAGAAGACGTCGACCAGAGGATGTCCGTGGCCCCGAGAGCCGCCGCGGCGCCGGCGACCCGCAACACGCCCGATTTCTCGAAGGAGAGAACGGTGACGCGGATGCGTGAGTTTGTGAGTGAATCCATCGCCAAGTGTCCGGACGCACCGCTCGCTTCTCTCTGGAGCGACGTCGACGACGCGAGCGGCGGCGCGCCGCCCGTTGCTGCGGCGGTGTCCGCGAGGAGCGGGTCTTCCGGATCAAACTGCGAAAGGCGCGGACTCAATTTGAACGCGGG
>VBMM01000261.1 GCA_005878415.1 Methanobacteriota archaeon | reverse complement strand
CGAGACCCAGGCGCTCGCCCAGATCCCCACGCCGAAGGTCGAGGCGCTCGCGGCCGCCGCCATCACGGGAGCGCCGACGGCCACACCCGCGACGAGGAGGGCATACAGCAGTCCCGTCACGAGCCCGTGCTGCTCGGGGTCCGCTCCCCGTGTAACGAGCGACGAAGCGGCGGGGAAGACGAACCCATGGCCGACGCCGAAGACCGCCATGAGGAGGAGGAGCGTCGTCAGATCCTTGAGCAACGGAATCAGCGCCATCGCGAGCGCCACGGCGCCCAGGCCGATCAGGGCGGTCGTCGCCGACCCAAACCGGTCCGCCAACACCCCCGCCGGGTAATGGAGGAGGAGGGAGAGGACGGCGAAGGCGGTGAAGCTCAAGCCGACGGCGAGGGGCCCGTACCCGAGCTCCCGCTGCAGGTGGAACGGGACGAGCGTCACGAACGCGCCGAGGATGAAGTACAGGCTGAACATCGAGGCGTACCCGGCGGCGGGTGCCGGATCCCGCGCATACCGCATGAGGCGCCGCCACGGCAACGGCTTCGCCGGCGCTTGCGGAGGCTCGCGGATCGGGAGCGCGATCACGAATCCGACGAGAAGCCCCGCGGAGAGGACGTAGAACAACGCGGCGTACCCGAGCCGATCGACCACGGGCCCCGCGATGCCGAACCCGATGACGACCGCGAGGGCGAGCGCCATCCCGTACAGGCCCATCGCGCGGCCCTTCCGCTCGCTCGTCGACGTGTCGGCGATGAGGGCCATCGAACTCGGACCGGCCAGCCCGCTGCCGATCCCGTGGCTGATGCGGACCAGCGCGAGGAGCAGAGGAGTCGTCGCGAGCGAGTACAGGAACAGCGAGACCGCATCCCACAGGAGTCCCACCTGGAGGGGGAGCTTGCGCCCGATGCGATCCGCGATTCGACCGAAGAACAGGTTCGCGGGCGCGTGGACCGCGGAGAACAGTCCGACGATGATCCCGGTCGTCACGAGGTCCGCGCCGACATGCTGCGCGTACAAGGCGATGATGGGCACGAGCGCGTTCGAGTCCATCGTGCCGAGCATCGTCGCCGCGAGCACGTTCGCCGTCGTCCGCCGGGCCATCCGATTCCCCGGGACGCGGGCGCCGCTAAAAAGGATGCGTTCGTATCGTTCGG
>VBMM01000260.1:677-3355 GCA_005878415.1 Methanobacteriota archaeon | reverse complement strand
TTCGTACCAGCCGTACGAGGCCCCGAACGCGATGAGGTCATCGACGCGGGCGAAGCGCACAAGGAAGTCCTTCGTCATCACATCCCGGTGGTCGAAGCCCGCGACGGCGAGTGCCTTCAGGACGGCTCGAGGGTCGCCGAGCGCCTTCGCCTCCGGGTCGTTCCGGACCAAACGCACGGCGTCTCGGACCTGAGCGAGATCTTTGGACGGCGCGCGCGTGCCGTGCGATTCGAGCAACGCCCGGAACGCCGCGAAGGACGGGGTCGGGTCCGTCGGCCACTCGCTGAATACGAACCGCCCGGTCGGCTTGAGGACGCGGCGGACCTCCTGGAACACGCGGTCGTATCCGAGGCCCGGGATCCCGAGGTTGCTCGCGACGCCGTCGAACAGCTTGCCGTGGTACACGATGTTGCGGGAGTCGAGCATCTCGAAGCGGATGTTCCGGATCCCCGCGTTCCCGGCGCGGTAGCTGGCGGCGGAGATCGCGCCGTCCGCGAGGTCGATCGCGACGACGCCTTGCGGCAGGACGCGCGGCGCGAGCAGGCATGCCAGGAGGCCCGGGCCCGTTCCGACGTCGAGGAACAGCTCGTTCGCCTTCGGGTCTGCGAGGCGTACTACCTCGTGGGCGATCGGCTCGAAACGCGGGGCGACGTTCGCGTCGTATGCCTCCGCCATCCGGCTGTACTCGTCGACCCAGACGAGCGTGGCCTCGTTCGCGTTCATCGAGAGGTCGGCCAAGAGCCGACGGCGAATAAAGGCTTCGAGCCGCAAGGGTTTATGTCCGGTACGAAGGTGTCGACGCCGTGGCGGAACTCGTCCCTCGCTTCAAGGAAGAACACGTCTTCGTCATCGAGGCGTTCATCGTCCACTCCGTCCGGGAGAGCGGCCGGCACGGTGTGGTGATCGGGCTGAGTGGTGGCGTCGACTCGGCGCTCGTCGCGAAGCTCTGTGCGGATGCGCTCGGCGCGGATCGCGTTCTCGCCCTCGCGTTGCCTGACGGCAAAGGGGGGAAGGACCTCCGGGACGCGAAGAAGTTCGCGAAGGCGCTCGGCATCATGTTCGGCGTCATGAACATCGGTCCGATTGCGACCTCGTTCGAGAGACGGTTGCGGGCATCCGCGTCCCCGAATCCCGTGGCCCAGGGGAACCTCCGCGCGAGGACGCGGATGGCGGTCCTATACTACGTCGCGAATACCGAGGAGCGCATCGTGATGGGCACGGGGAACAAGAGCGAAATCTTGGTCGGCTACACGACCAAGTTCGGCGACGGCGCGGCGGACTTCCTCCCAATCGGCGACCTGTACAAGACCCAGGTGTTGGGGATGGCCCGTCACCTCGGGCTGCCTCCCGAGATCGTCGACAAGGTCCCGACCGCGGGGCTGTGGCCCGGGCAGACCGACGAGGGGGAGCTCGGCATCCCGTACGCCGAGTTGGACCGCATCCTCCTCGGGATCGAGCTGCAGCTGGAGCCCGATGCGATCGCGGAGAAGGCCCAAGTCCCGTTGGATCACGTCGGACACGTCCAAGCCCTCGTGGCGTCGAGCGTCCACAAGCGGAAGATGCCGCTAATCCCGAAGGTCGGCGTCCGCACCGTCGGCTTGGACTGGCGCGAATAGCCCGCGCCGCTCATCGAGGGCCTCGAGGAACTTCGTGCGTTCGAGGACGTCGAACACGATCTCGCTCGCACCGAGTCCGAAGGACTGCCAGAAGCGGCGCGGACGGGTGAGTCGCACCGAGACGAGGTTCGTGCGGCCGCCCGTGACGAAGAGCGCGGGCTGTCCGAACGGCCGGTGGACCCCGAGCGGCGCTTGGAGCGGACCGTACTCGTCGAGCGCCTGGATCGACACGATTTCCGAGAACGGGATGACGGCACGGAAGTACCAGCCCTGCCGGAGGATTAGTCGAGAGCGGGTGATCCAGTGCTCCGTGAGGAGCGGGGACACCGCGAACAGGATGAAGTACACGGCCAGGACGGTGCCGAGGACCGCCACCGGGCCGAGGGAGAGCGACGGGAGGAACGCGATCGCGACGCCGATCAAGACGATGAGGCTCACGAGCGCGAAGAACCGGCCGACGATCAAGGTGCGGCCGTAGGGGAAGGAGAGCCGCTTCTCCACGCGTCCCCGACGGCATCGCCTCGGATAAGCGTGATGGCTTGCATCGCAACGCCCGACGAAATCGAAAGGGTCATGCGGTCCACGACGTCTTCGGCGCGCGTTGCCTGCGGACCCGCGGACGCACGTCGTGTCGCGTCGAGGTTGAACTTTCAATATGGTATCAATCATAATCGGATGCGAATAAAAATCGCGCCTCTTCGCGACGACAATGTCGCTCCATCCGGTCGCAAACCTTTTTGTGGGGACCCCCTGATACCCGCCCTCTCGCCCGCGATTTCCTCGGAGAGGACGCGTGCGGGGACAGAACCTTCTCGCTTTTAGGGGGAGCGGGGATCATATGGAAGAAAGCATCTTCCAACCATACCTGGGGACCCGTGGCATCTTCAAAATGGACCGCGAGATCTTGCGGCCGTCGTACATCCCGGGCCGGCTCCCGCACCGGGAGAGCCACATCGACCAGCTCGCGCAGATCCTCGTGAACGCGCTGCGGGGCGAGCGGCCGAGCAACGTGCTCATCTTCGGCAAGACCGGCACCGGGAAGACGGCCGTGGTCAAGTACAT
>VBMM01000260.1:0-648 GCA_005878415.1 Methanobacteriota archaeon | reverse complement strand
CAGCGCATCCCGTTCACGGGCCTGTCGACGGACCGCGTGTACAGCCTCCTGCTGGAGAAGCTCGACGAGGAGAAGCGCGTCGTGATCGTGGCGCTCGACGAGATCGACAAGATCGTCCAGAAGAACGGGGACGACATCCTGTACCAGTTGCTGAAGATCAACGACGACCTCTCGAAGGCCCGCGTCTCGCTGATCGGCATCTCGAACGACCTCAAGTTCACGGAGTACCTGGACCCGCGCGTGCGATCCCGCCTCGCGGACGAGAAGATGGTCTTCCCTCCGTACAACGCGGACGAGCTGTACGACATCCTGTCCGAGCGGTCGCGCCTCGCCTTCGAGAACGGGATCGCGAACGACTCCGTGCTCCACCTGATCTCCGCCCTCGCGGCCCAGGAGCACGGCGACGCCCGGCGGGCGCTCGACCTCTTGCGGGTGAGCGCCGAACTCGCCGAGCGGGCCGGCGACGAGCACCTGACGGAGGAGCACGTGCAGCGGGCGAAGAACAAGATCGAGCTCGACACGGTGATCGAGGCGGTGAAGAGCCTCCCGACGCAGTCGAAACTCATCCTGCTCGGAATCCTCTTGAACGAGGAGATCGGCAACGCGAAGCTCACGACCGGCGAGGTCTACACGACGTACCGGGACCTG
>VBMM01000259.1 GCA_005878415.1 Methanobacteriota archaeon | reverse complement strand
TTCGGCCGCGGCGGTCGGACGAAAGAGATCCAGTCGTCCGTCCCGCTCCTCGACGTGCGGAAGGTCCTGGAGAAGGACGAGGTCCTCGGCGAGGTCCGCGGATACCGGCTGAAAGTCCAGACGACCCTGCTCTAGTCGTCAGCGCGTGCGACGTCCCGAGCGGTCCCCGGTCCGGCGGTCGCCCCCGGGCGCGTCCGCCTTCCGCCACGGCCAGCGGATTCTCGGGAGGCGCGGGCCGACGTATTTCGTCCATGCGCGGCCCGCGAGCTCCAGGATGAAGGGCAGGGCGAGGAGGAAGATCAGGCCGCCGAGGAGGGAGTCCCAGCTGTTCTTCGGCGCCTCCGGATCGCCCCAGCCTCCCGGGCAGCACGAGTCCGTCGGCTGGAGGGTCAGCTTGAGCAACCCGAACCACGGCAGCTCG
>VBMM01000257.1 GCA_005878415.1 Methanobacteriota archaeon | reverse complement strand
GCTCTCCCGCGCGTGCAATGCGAAGAGCTGCCCGAGTTCGCCGCCCTCGATCGCGATGTAACTCGGATAGTCGTAGACGGACTTCGTCGGATAGAGCCATTCGAGCTGGCCCCCGACCGCCTGGGCCTCCAGGATGAGCGTCGAGAGCTTCCGGGTCCGGGCGTACACGCCCGCCGTCAGCCCGGCGGGACCGCCGCCGACTACGATGACGTCGTAGACCATGGGCGGGAAAGCGACAGAGGCGTTTCCTTCTTAAACGTTATGACCTCGGGCCTCGCCGTGGCAGGAAAGGTCATGGTTATCTTATGGCTATAGCGATAATTCCAGCCTCCCGTTGTCACATCGAAGACGACCGCCGCGATACATTTAAATTCGTGGGCGCGGCTATGGGCGGCGCAGAAGGGATGTGGGATGGCCTTCATCAAAAAGCCATTTAGACGACTGGCCGAGGGCGGTGCTGCGGAGGCGGACACGTACATCGACCTGGCCGAGCTGAGCTTCGAAGGCGAGGGCGGAGCGCTGGGTGAGCCCGTCGAACACCTGGTCAAGGTCGCGGAGGTCTACCGCTACGAGGACGTCGGCGACCTGACGACGCACGTGTACAACGGGAACATCCTGCTCATCGACTACACGAGCCTCGCGAGCGACGATCTCGCCCTCAAGCGCATCACGGCCGAGTTGAAGAACGCGGTCCGCGACTGCGGGGGCGATGTCGCCGTCGTGGGGAAGAACATCCTCATGGCGACGCCCGCGGGCATCAAGATCGACCGCGCGAAGATCAAGGGCGCGTTCTGATCGTCACGGGCGCCCACGTCCCCATCGCGACGGCTTCGCCGCTTCGTACGGCCGAGCCGCGAACCCCTTGTCGTACCGGAGCACGAAGTAGTCCCGGGAGTGGTCCGTGTGGCGCATCTTCGCGCAGCGGAACAGGAGATGGACCTTCCCTTCGCCCGCGCCGCTGAACCGCAACTCGAAGACGCCATCGGCGAGGAACGTGACGTCGTGGGATACGCCGGGCCGCGCCGGGTCGACGTCCGCGACGACGTACGTCGTGACGCCCATCGACCGGAGGAAGTGGAAGAAGTGGAAGAGTTCGTTCCGGACGTCGGTCAGGTGGGCCATCGACGCGAGCACGTCGAGCGTGTCGATCACGACGAGGGAGATCGGCTCCCGCTGGTTCCGGCGGACGAGGAAGTCCCGGAGGACGCGGAGCCAGTCCCGGATGTCTTCGGCGCCCTCGCGCTCGACGCGGAGGCGGGAGATGTCCACGATGAAGTCCTCGTCGGTCTCGAGGCCGAGGTGGCGCATCGTCCGCAGGATCGACTCCCGGCTCTCCTCGAGGGTCACGTACACGCCGCGCCGCCCCGCGGCCCGGTTCCGGGCGAGGATGTACAGGGCGAGCGACGTCTTCATGGAGCCGCCCGGGCCGGTGAT
>VBMM01000258.1 GCA_005878415.1 Methanobacteriota archaeon | reverse complement strand
CGATCCCCCATTTCGGGAGCGGTGTGACCTTCGGCTCGAACCCGATGTTCACGATGACGGCGTCGACCTCGAGGACTTTCTTCTTCAGGGTGCGGTTGTCGTACACGACGGCGCGCTCGACCTTGCCGCGGCCCTCGATGCTCGTCACCTCCGAGTTGAACAGCACCTGGACCGGGCTCGCCAGGACGGCCTCGACGTTCTTCTCCATCGCCCGGAACTCCCCGCGGCGATGGACCAGCAGGACC
>VBMM01000256.1 GCA_005878415.1 Methanobacteriota archaeon | reverse complement strand
TCCCGGAGTTCCTTCAGCTCCGCCTCGAGGTCCTCCGGTGGTTTCGAAACTCCCTCGCCGCCCTGCTCCGTCTGCACCCACTCCACGCCCACACCTTGCGCCATCCCGAGAGGGGCATTGCGGACCCCGCGCGTTAATCTTTTGGCGCGCCGCATTACGCCGCCGCAACGTTCTCAGATCCGATAGCTCGCGTGAGAATCAAGGAAAAGCGGCGGCGCAGAACCCTTAAATAGGGTGGACTTCCCATAGGAGCGCTCGAGGCGACCCATGGCCGTGAAGACGAAGTCCGAGCGGGGACCGGCCGGGACGCTGACGGTCGACGACCTCACGCGGGCGATCAAGAACTCGATCGACCGGACCGGCATGAAGGAAGAGGAGGCCCGGGCGATGGCCCAGC
>VBMM01000245.1 GCA_005878415.1 Methanobacteriota archaeon | reverse complement strand
GTCCCACCCCGCGGGGGACTTTCGGGACAACCTCTCCATGAGCCGCAACGCCTCCATCCGGTTCTTTCGAGATTCCCGTTCGAGCACCTCGAAGATTCGCTCCCGGAGGATCTCGCTCCAGTTGACCGCCTCCAAGCGGTCCATCCGAGCCTTGGTCTCGGGATCGACCCTCAGCGTGACCAGGGGCATAGGAAACAGATACTGTATATACGATATATAAACGTCTCGGACAGGTCAGTGAAACAGAAAAAGGGGATCGGCGCCCATCGAGCGCCGGCCCCGTTGGGGAGGTTCTACGGCTTACGCCCGAGGTTCGACGTGCTTCTCGATGAGGAGATACACGTTGTCCATCGTCCCATCCTGGTCGATGTCTTCCGCGTGGTAGTCGACGGAGATCCACTCATGGGTGTCGGGCGTCCCGTCCTGGTTGGGGTCCGTCATCCGCTCCGCGCGGAAGGTCAGGTCGACCTTCTCGAAGACGCCGTTGGAGTCCGCGTCCGTCCACTTCGCGTCGAGGCGCAGGTACGCGGTCATCTCCGGCACGCCGTTCTGGTCCTCGTCGAGGACTTCGGAACCGCGCGCGGTGACCGTCACGAGCTCCGGATGCCCGTCGTCGTTCGCGTCCGTCGCCTGCGCGTACAGGACGAACGCGGCGACGTACTCCGGCACGCCGTCGTGGTTCGCGTCGCGAACCGCGCTCGCGTGGATCGTCACGTTCGCGCTCTCGACCGCGCCGTTCGAGTTCTCGTCGATCGCGACGACGTCGATGGTCGCACCGCGCGTCTCGTCGACGATGCCGTCGGAGTCGAAGTCGAGCTCCTGCGTCGCGACGAGGTGCAGCTCCGCCCGGTCCGGGTTCGCGTCTTCGATCGTGTTCACGACGACGCCGTCCACGGTCGCGTAGGAGTGATCCTCGGGGAAGCCGTCATCGTTGCGGTCGACGAACGCCTCCGCGCGGATCGTCAGGGTGGCGCGCTCGAAGATGCCGTTCGAGTTCTCGTCCGTGGCCTCGAAGGTCCCGTCGAGGCTCGCGCGGTACTCCGCGGTGCCGTCCTGGTCCATGTCCCGGACGACCGCGCCGCTCAGGGCGATGCGGGCGAGCTCCGGGAAGCCGTCGTCGTTCGAGTCCGTCACAAGGGCCGTGATCTCGAGCGCCTTGCGCACCTCGATCACGCCGTCCGAGTTGAGGTCCGCGCGGCCGTACACGTAGATGCGGCCGTCGAGTTCCTCGGCGAACCCGTTCGAGTTCGCGTCCGTGCGGGCGAAGGAGAGCTCGAGTCCGTGGGCCAGCTCATCGTAGCCCTCCATGTTGCGGTCGAGCGCCTCGTACGCCGTCACGTGGACGGAGGCGGTCTCGTTGTTGCCGTCGCTGTTTGCGTCGCGCGTGCTCGCGGCGAGGTCGAGCGCCCCGCGGTACTCCGCGGTGCCGTCGTCGCCGATGTCGTACGTCTGGAAGACGTGGATCTCGATGTCCACGGCGTCCTGCGTGCCGTCGCTCCCGGCGTCGGTCATGCAGACCTCGCCGGAGACCGTCCGGACGAACTCCGCGTTGCCGGACTCGTTCCGGTCGAAGCGCTGCTCGCCGGCGAAGGTCGCCATGAGGCTCTCGGGCTTCTGGTCCTCGTTCGCGTCCTTGATGCTGACGGTCCACAGCGCGCGTGCCGTGTACTCGTGCACGCCGTTCTCGTTCGGATCGGCGAACGCCTCGACGCCTTGGCGCCCCTCGAGGGCGTTGAACTTCCCGTTCGAGTCGTTGTCCCACACCTGGAAGTCCCGCGCGATCGTCAGGCCCGCCTCGGCCGCTCCGTCGTGGTCCTCGTCGAGGACGCACGTGCCGAGCATGCGGACGTGGACGTACTCCGGGTGTCCGTCGTGGTTCGCGTCCGTCGCGGTGATCTCCCGCGTCCAGGAGCAGCCGTCGTCCGAGGTTTGTGGGGCGACGAAGTGCTGGAGGTCCGGCGCGCCCCGCACCGCATCCACGTCGCGCGGTACCACGCCGAATCCGAGGGAGTCGAGGGAGTCGTTGCTCAGGTCATTCCGCGTCTCGTTCAGCTCCCGCAGAGCGGGGACGTCGGTCCCCACTGGGTCCGGGTTCCGCTCCGACGCGCTGGCCGGCGCGGCGGTCGAGTTCGCGGGCGCGTCCGAGGGCCCGGTCGACGCGACCTGTGCGGCGGGCGGGGTCGGCGTCGCGGCGGGCGCGGACGAGGCCGACAGGATCACGCGCCCCTGGCTCGCGTCCTGCGCGCCGAGCGCGGTGAGGGTTGCGCCGCTATTCGAGGGCCGGTAGCCCAGGAGGCGCAGGTACGTTCCGTCGCGCATGAGGCCGCCACTCAGACTCGGGAGGACGGCAGCGCTCACCGCGACCACTCCTAGCGCAATGGCCAGCGCCAGGAAGAGGGCGCGTGGCGGGCGTTTCGAGACGCAATAGGCTTGCATCGGGATTTGCCACCTTTGCGATGCGTACGCGGGCGGGATGGCTTATCAACGCCCGGAAGAGTCTTCCCGATG
>VBMM01000244.1 GCA_005878415.1 Methanobacteriota archaeon | reverse complement strand
AGTCATCCGCGACCGGCGCGGCCGAGCAGCCTCCGGATGCGGCGGTCCAACTCGTCACGGGCCTTCAGGTGATACGCGAGGAGGAGGGCGGCGGCGCGTTCGCGAGTCCGCGGCTGCCCGACCGGACCTACGTAGACCCACGATCGTCCCCGCGGGGAGGTCCGGTGACCGTACTCCCAGAAGTACAGGTACCACCGGCGTCGGATGCGTTTCGCCGCGAGGCCGCAACCCACTTGCGCGTTACCACCGTTTGGTGATAACATCGATGCCTCGTCCATATGTCGCGTACAGGTAGGGTTCACGTACGTCTCGGACCACGTGCCCTCGGGTTATCACCGTATGGGGTTAACGGAAACCGGGCGCTCGCAGCCGAGCGCGTTATCCCCGTTTGGTGGTAACTACCCTTCCGCTCGCGGCTCGTAAACCGCGACCGCCTCGATGACGACCCTCAACCCGGGGAGCTCCGTGCCGATCCTCGCGGGCGATCGCGCCGGCGGATCCTCCGGAAAGAATTCCTTGTACGCCTCGTTCATCGCCGCGAAGTCCTTGGGATCCGCGAGGAAGACCGTCGTCTTCACGACCGCGCTCATCCCCAGTCCGAGCTCCTCGAGAATCGACGCGACGTTCCGAAGGCACTGCCGCGTCTGGCCCCCCGCATCGGCCGCCGCCCATTCGCCCGGCTTCCCTCCGGAGACGAGCGGCGTCTGCCCGGAGATGAACACGAATCCGTTCGCGACGACGCAGTGGGAATACGGCCCGAGAGGCTTCGGATGCTTCGGGAGGTCCGGGACCGCTTTCATCGCCGATCGCGGTAGGAACGCGCCCGCCGGGAAAAGCGTTTCTTCGGCCGGACGCTCGCCGTCGCTCCGAGGCTTCACATACAATACTATATTAAATTGGGACGGTGTTGAAGTGGGAAACCCGGAGAGGGAGTCCGTCGACCGTCGGGTGCGATCATGTCGAGGCGAGACATCGTAGCCCGCATTGGAGGCGCCGCGGGAGACGGCGTCTCGTCCACCGCTGAGAGCCTCGCGAAGATCTTCGCGCGGAGCGGGCTGAACACCTGGACGTACTCATCGTATCAGAGCGTGATCCGGGGCGGCCACGTATGGACCCAGGTCCGCGGCGGACTCGATCCGGTCCTCTCTCAAGGCGTCGACCCAGACATCGTCATGTGCCTGAACCAGCAAACGATGGATGTGCACCAGGGGGACGTCGTCGAGGGCGGCGCGATCGTCTACGACCTCGACGGCACGAAGCCGGACCCGAAGAAGCTCCGCAAGAATGTGCGGCTGATCGGCATCCCGCTCCGGAAGAAGGCACAGACGCTCTCGGCGAACGCCCTGATGCGGAACACGGTCGCCCTCGGCGCCGTCGTCCGGCTGTTCGATCTGGACTTCCGCCACGTCGAGAGCGCGTTCAGGGACATCTGGGGCGACAAGAAGCCCGAGATCGTCGAGCAGAACATCCAAGCCGCGAAGCTCGGGGCCGCCGGCGTGGACGAGGCGGGCGGGTCTTTGAAGTACGGGCTCGCGTACACGAATCAGGCGAAGTACCTGATGACGGGCAACGAGGCGCTCTGCCTCGGCGCGCTCGCGGCCGGCGTGAAGTTCCTCGCGCAGTACCCGATGACGCCCGCGTCATCGATCCTGCATTGGATGGCGGTCCACGGGCCGGCCCATGGCGTCGTCGTGAAGCAGGTCGAGGACGAGCTGGCGGCGATGAACATGACCGTCGGCGCGGGCTTCGCCGGGGTCCGCGCGATGACGGCGACGTCCGGCGGCGGCTTCAGCCTCATGGTCGAGGCGATCGGCCAGGCGGGCATGACGGAGACCCCGCTCGTCGCGGTCCTCGTGCAGCGCAGCGGGCCGTCGACCGGCCTCCCGACGAAGACGGAGCAGGGCGACCTCAACCTCGCGCTCGGCGCCGGACAGGGCGACTGGCCCCGGGCCATCTTGGCGCCGCGCAATCCGGAGGAATGCTTCTCGCTCACCGCGCAGGCGTTCAACCTCGCGGAGATCTACCAGACGCCGATCATCGTCATCTCCGACCTCTACCTCGGCGAAGGCTACCGCACGGTGGACAAGCTGGACTTCAACGTCCCGATCGTCCGCGGGATGATGGCGGCGGACGGCGGGATCTCGAAGGAGTTTCGCCGCTACCTCATCACGGAGAGCGGCGTGAGCCCGCGCGCGATCCCGGGCACGAAAGGCTTCCAGCACGTCGCGGCGACGGACGAGCACATGGAGAGCAGCGAGCTGATCTCGGACGTCCTCGCGGGCTTGCCGGAACACGTCGAGGAGCGCCGCAAGATGCACGAGAAGCGGATGCGGAAGCTCGTCGGCCTGCGGAAGGACACCCCGCGGCCGGAGCTGTGGGGCCCGCGGAACGCCGACTTGACGCTCATCCTATGGGGCTCGACGTGGGGGCCGGCCCACGAGGCGATCCTCCACGTCGACGAGTCCGACGGCGTCAAGGTGAACAGCCTCGAGTTCCCGACGGTCTTGGCAACTTCACCGGGCAGTTCGCTCGCTTGATGCGTGCGGAGACGGGCCACAAGCCCGACGCCTTCTACGGCAAGTACGACGGCGAGCCGTTCACCTGGCGGGACATCGCGGACCAGATCCTCGAGGTGGTCGCATGAAACTCGAGTTCGAGATGGACACGTACAAATCCGAGATCAAGCCGACGTGGTGCCCGGGCTGTGGCGACTTCGCGGTCCTTCGGGCGCTTCAGACCGCGATCCACGCCCTCCAGCTGGAGCCTTGGAACGTCGTGATCGTCTCGGGCATCGGCTGCTCGAGCAACCTTCCGCACTTCCTCTCGACGTACGGCTTCCACGCGATCCACGGGCGCGCCCTTCCGGTCGCCGAGGGCGTGAAGCTCGCGAATCCGGAGCTCCAGGTGATCGTCACCGGCGGCGACGGGGACGGCTACGGCATCGGCGTGGGGCACTTCATCCACGCGATGCGGCGGAACATCGACATCACGTACCTCGTGATGAACAACCAGATCTACGGCCTCACGACGGGGCAGGCGAGCCCGACGTCGGAGAAGGGGATGAAGACCAAGTCCACGCCGATCGCGGGCGTCATCGAGAACCCCGTCGATCCGATCTCGCTCGCCCTGGCGTCCGGGGCGACGTACGTCGCGCGCGGGTTCAGCGGCGACGTGAAGGGCATGTCGGAACTCGTCAAGAACGGCATCACGCACCACGGATTCTCCCTGATCGATTGCATGTCCCCCTGCGTGACGTACAACAAGGTGAACACGTACGACTTCTTCCGCGAGCGGGTGTACGACCTGGCAAAGGAGGGCCACGACCCGAGCGACATGAAGGCGGCCTTCGCGAAGGCGATCGAGTGGCCGTTCGTCCAGCGGGACCGGATCCCGCTCGGGCTCTTCTACCGCACGGAGGACGTGCCGACGTACGAGGACCTCGAGCCCGCGCTGAAGAAGGGCCCGCCGGTGCATCAGCCGCTCGGCGTGACGGACGCGGACGCGCTCCTGGACGAGTTCCTGTAGCGTCCGTCCGGAAAGGCGGGGAACGGTTCATTTGCCACCGCGCCTTCGCCGGAGTGTGGCTCGGAAGGAACCCGATCCGATCGACACCGTCTTGCGGATCATGCGGCGTCGGGCCGATGTGCTTGCCCTGGCCATCCTCGGGCTGCTCCTTCTGCTCGCCCTTCCGTTGTGGCTCGTGGCGTCACCGCCCGAGCCATATGCGCTCGCGGGCGTCTCGGTCCTCTTCGTCTTCCCGGTGGCCCTCTTCGCGGTGAGCCGATGGGGGATGCGCCGCATGCGAGTCGCTCTCGACCGGATCCGGCCAAGGATTCGCGACGTGGGAATCGGATCCTTCCGCGGCATGGTCCTCGTGACGGACGATCACCTGTTCATCCAATCGCTCGGGACGACGACGATCCTCTCCACGTTCTTTGCGTCGGATGGCGCGACATGCTCGCCGACGGCTCGTGATGGGCTGCGTTGGACGGGCCCGCTCCGCTGGACTCGCGAGACGTTCATCCGTTCGCCCGGCCGGGGAAGCGGAGCCGCGGCCAAGGAACTGTCGGAGATCCGAACGTCGTGCGGCGCGATATTCGCCCGGGCGGACGTCCTGCGGTATTCGGCGCGGAACCCCGATCCGGATCCCCCCTCGCGGATGGCTACGGTCGCCCTCAGCCGATTCTTTGCGGCCCCTTCGTTCGAATGGATCGTGGCGAACACGGCCCGCGTCGCCGCGTACCTCACCGGTCTGGCCGCGACGCCTCCGGATGGCCCTCGCGGATGATCCGCCGGGTCAGAAGCCGAGCGGCTCCCCGGCGAGGACGAGCGTGATCCGGCCCGGCTGTTCGCGTTCGAAGATCACGAGCTTGCCGATATGGCTCCCCTTCGCGCCGAGGCGCTTCATCCGTTGGTCCTCGAGCGGGAGCGCGACTTCGCGCAGGCGCTTCAGGCCATCCTCGACGTTTGGCACGAGCTTGTTGATGCCCGCCACCCAGATCACATGGGGCGGCCCGAACACGTAGAACGCTTGGCGGCTCCCGCTGGCGTCCGCGCCAATCACCTCGCCGGTCTCGGCGATCGCCTGCACGCTGCCGAGAAAGTAGTCCGCCTCGGCGGACAGCCGCGCTCGAAGGCGGGAGCGTTTGCTGACGTCGCTCTCCGCCGTCCACACCGCGTTCAGGTAACGGTACCCGGAGTCGGGTTGTTTCATCCGGTCGACGAATCCGATCTCCTGGAGGGTCGTCGAACTCCCGTGGGCGACGCTCGATCCTTTTGGAATGAGCTCCAAGAGTCTCGCGGGGGCCTCGATGCGGTCCCGGACGAAGATCGTCTGGATGCCGCGCGCCTGCAGGGACCCGATCGTTCGCTCGACGCGGTCCCTCGTTGTTCCATCAAGCCCTCGAGCGGCGCCTCCGGCTCCTCCCCCCGTTGCATCCGTCCGAGCCGGGCCCGGTCCGCCTCAATGTGGTCGAGCAGGGGCGCCGCGTCGATGCCGAGGTAGCCTGGCGGGTAATGCCGGATCTTCTCCGCCCCTCGCTCCAAGAGGGTCATCGCGCCGATCGGGTTGCCGTTCTGCGTGTGATGGTACGCCGCGCAGATCTGGATGAGGCCCTGCAGGAAGAGCCGCGGTTCGCCGTGCTCCTCGCGCCAGACGCCCTCGAGGACTTCGTGCGCCTCGAAGAAGTAGCGGTCGTTGAAGAGGCGGATCCCTTCCTCGATCGGATCGAGCCCGTGCGTCTCGCCTCCGACCATCGGCCGTCGTACCGGCCCGCGGCGGATGAAGGTTTTGGGCCACGGCTTGCGGACGACGATCTGCCGCCTTATCGCGCCGCGGATCGGGAGCGCCGGGCTTGCGCGAGCATCGTGCGGAGGACGTCCGGGGTGTATGTGCCCCGCTCTGTCACGGTGGTCGTCACGAGACGGCCCGGCGTGATCTCGAAGTATCGATTCAGGGCGTCGATTCGATCGCCTCGTCCGTTCCACACCTCATCCGACGCACGCGGACCGGGGACGGGCCACGACGCGGCGTCGTAGCGGGCATCGAGCTTCAGCGACTCGCAGGCGACGTAGAACGGCTTCTTCGCATCCGTTGCGGCCAAGGCGAGCGCGTACGTGCCGATCTTGTTGACGATAGCCGCATCCCGCAAAATCGCGTCCGCGCCGACGAGCGCGCACGCGGCGTCGGCCATGAGAGACGGGCCGAGTGCATCCGCCACGACGGTCACGGGGATGCCGGCGTCCGCGAGGTCCTTCGCGAGCGCACGGCCCTCGAAGAGCGGGCGGGACTCCATCACGAAGACGCGGTCGACGCGTCCCTTCCCGTGGGCCGCCCGGAGCGCCTCGAGGACGTTCTCGCTGTAGCTCACGGTGACGATGGCCCCGCGATCGGGGGCGACCTTGAGGAACGTCCGCGCGATCTTCTCCCGAGCCGCGTCGAGTTCCTGCCGGGTCGTCTCGAGGACCGCTTTCGGGTCCTGCCCCTCGGCGATGAGCTGCGACACGAGGTGCGCGACGTTGTGGACGATCGCCATCGCCGGTTGGGCGTCCGAGATCCGGCGGGCGGCCTCCGCGAGGTCCCTCGGCTCCGGGCGGCCCTTCGCGTCCATGATCGCGAGGCCCATCACCTCCAGAGCGAGGCGCGCGAGCTTCGACGCTCCGCTCGTCCGGTCCTCCGCGATTCCGCGAATCGCCTCCTCAACGGACAGGGGCAGCATGTTCCATCCGCTCGTGGTACGCCGCGAGGCCCGTGATGCTCGTGCGGATCCGCCGCTCGAGGAACTCCCGCGGGTATCGTTTCGCCGCTCGGCAGCTCATGTCGTACAATTGCCGCAAGACGCCGTCCGGGCCCTTCGAGGCGAGCGATTCCTTCACCACCCGCGCCCACGCCGGGTAGGCGATCATCATCGAATCGATCGCTCCCTTCGGGTTCGCGTGAGGTCCGTAGTGGCTGAAGAGGAGCGCCTTCGGCTCGAGCGCGAGGATCCGCTGCAGCGTCTCGAGGTTCTGGCCGAGGTCGAACGCCGGCGCCGGGGCGATCGGCATGAGGATCTCGTCTCCGGGGAAGTACAGGCCCGCGGCGTCGCCGGTGTACATGCACCGGGTGCGTTCGTCAAGGATCGTGAGCTCGTGCGGCGCGTGACCGGGCGAGTCCAGGAACCGCAAGGCGTGCTTGCCGAGCTCGAGTCGATCGCCTTCCTTCACCGCGACGAGCCGGTCCGCGGGGATGGGCCGCATCGTCCCGAACGCCTGGGACTCCTCCGGGCCAAGGGCCTCACGGGCGCTCGCGAGCAGGCGCGTCGGATCGGCGAGGTGCTTGACGCCCCGCTCGTGGACGTACACCTTGGCGTGCGACATCTCCTCGAGCAGGAAGCCGGCTCCGCCCGCGTGGTCCAAGTGGATGTGCGACACGATGAGTGCGTCGATGTCCGGCGGCGTCAGGCCGAACGACCGCACCGCGTCGAGGATTCGCCCCGCGTCCCACGACGTACCCGTCTCGACGATCGCCTTGCGCTCGTCGTCGATCAGGTAGATCGCCCCGAAGCCATCCTGCTGGAACATGCGGACGTCGGCAAGGTGCGTCTCCGCGTCGAACGGTAGGCGCTCGAAGGCCATCGGGGCCATGATGGCCGATGCGGCCATGTAACTTTCCCACCGCGAGAATCCTTTTCTACGTCCCCGAGGCTTCCGTCTTGTGCGGCGGTAGCCAAGCTCGGAAACGGCGCGAGATTTAGGGTCTCGTCCCGCAGGGGTTCCCAGGTTCGAATCCTGGCCGCCGCAATCTCAAGTGTGGACGTCGAGCAGCGCGACCTTC
>VBMM01000243.1 GCA_005878415.1 Methanobacteriota archaeon | reverse complement strand
CGCGTCGATGATCAGCGGCAGCGAGACACCCCGGACGATCTCCCGCACCGCCTCGAGGGAGCCGTCGGCGTCCCCCAGGCCCGGTCCGATGGCGATCGCGTCGGCCTTCGTCGCGAGTTCGAGGATCTCGCGCGTGTCCTCGCGGAGCAGACGATGACCGACGAGCGGATGGACGATGAACGTCGGCGAGTAGCCCGCGACGATGGGCGCGGCCACCGCGGGCGTGGTGATGTGGACGAGGTCCGCGCCGGCCCCGAACGCGCCGTACCCGACGAGGGCGGGCGCGCCGGTGTACGGTCCGCCGGCGACGACGAGGACGCGGCCGTTCTCCCCCTTGTGGCTCGTCGCCTTTGGGATCGGATAGAGGACAAACTCGCCCGGTCCGATCGTCGTTGAGATCTTCGCCGGGATGCCGATGTCGGCGATATGGACCGTCCCGGAGTTCTCCGGCGTCATGCCCTCTTTCGCGTCATGCAGCGCGACGGTTGCCGTCGGATGAACCGAGAGGTTCGTCCCGAAGCCGCTCGGGACGTCCACGCTGAGGATCGGTTTTCCCGAGGTGTTCAACTGGCGGACGAGGGAGGCAAACGGTTCCCGCAGCTCGCCCGATGCACCGATCCCGAGGAGGGCATCGACCAGGAGGTCTGCGCGGGCAATCGCCTCCTCGCTCTGATCCAGGCCGGCGAGGATCTCCACATCCCGGAGCCGCTCGAAATTGGTCCGTGCCTCCAGCGTCGTGAACTGGTCCGGTGGGCGCGCGAGCAGGACCGTCACCCGCGCATCCTTCGCGAGGTGGCGGGCGGCGACGAGTCCGTCCCCCCCGTTGTTCCCCGTCCCGCAGAGGACGAGGACTTTCCTTCCAGCGGCGTGCATCTCGGCCTGGGCGATATCCGCGACCGCCTTGCCCGCGTTTTCCATCAGCTCCAGGATCGAAACGCCGAAGTGTTGCGCGTTCCGATCGAGGACCCGCATCTCGGTCGCCGAAATCATCGGGCGCGCATTCGGGCTTCGATAGTTAAGCCTTGCCCGCGGCATTAAGTGGGAGTGTCCTTTTCCCGGTGTCGATGGATCTCGGTCCTCTCCGCCCGTACACGTGGGCGCTCGTACTCGGCCTCCTGGTCCCCGTGAGCTGGATCCTTGACCTGGTGCTCGGTCCGGGCGTCGTCGTGTTCGTCGTAACGGGGATCGCGATCGTCCCGCTCGCTTGGTTCCTCGGACTCGGGACCGAGGAGCTCGGAAAGCACGCGGGACCGGGAATCGGAGGTCTCCTCAACGCAACGTTCGGGAACGCCACGGAGCTCATCATCGCCATCTTCGCGCTCGCGAGCGGCCTCACGGAGGTCGTCAAGGCCTCTCTTACCGGGTCGATCATCGGCAATCTCCTGCTCGTCCTCGGCGCGAGCATGCTCGTGGGAGGCCTGAGGCACAAGAGTCAGACCTTTTCGCGCGAGGCCTCCGGCACTCAGATTACGATGTTGGTCCTCGCCGTGATCGGCCTCGTGATGCCCGACCTGTACGTCCTCTCTGCCGAATCGGCGGGCGGCGTGAGCTCGCTGACCTTGCAGGAGATGAGCGAGGTCATCGCCGTGATCCTTCTCCTGGCATACGGTTTGGGGCTGCTGTTCTCATTGCGGACTCACAAGGACATCTTCAATCCAGTCACCGAGGTCGAGGAGCGCCCGCGGTGGTCGAAATCTTTCGCCGCGGGGGTGCTCCTGGTCTCTACGGCGCTGGTCGCCGTCGAGAGCGAGATCCTCGTCGGCTCGTTGGAACCGGCAAAGGCGAGTCTCGGCCTCACGGATCTATTCGTCGGGGTCATCATCGTCGCGATCGTCGGCAACGCGGCCGAGCACGGGAGCGCGGTCCTGATGGCGCACCGGAACAAGATGGAGCTCAGCGTGGCCGTGGCCACGACGTCGTCGACGCAGGTCGCGCTCTTCGTAGCACCCATCCTCGTGTTCATTTCGCTGCTCTTCGCGAAGCCGATGACGCTCGACTTCGAGATTTTCGAGCTCGCGTCCCTCGTCCTCTCGACCGCCGTCGTGGCCGCCGTGGTGTCCGACGGCCGCAGCAATTGGTACGAGGGGGCCTTGCTCGTCATGGTGTACGCGGTGATTGCGGTGGCCTTCTTCTTCCATCCGGCGTGAGGGCATGGCCGTCACGCGCCGGACCCTGGCTTACGGCCTCACGGCGAACGTCGTCGTGCTGGGCGTCGTATCGCTTTTCACCGACATCAGCAGCGAAATGATCCTTCCCATCCTGCCGTTCTTCCTGACGCAGGTCCTGCTGGCCAACGCCCTGATCCTCGGGCTCGTGGAGGGGCTCTCGGAAAGCGTCGTCTCGTTCATGAAGATCTTCTCCGGACGGCTCTCCGACGCGGCCGGGAAGCGGAAGCGGTTCGTCGCGACGGGGTACGGCCTCTCGACGGCGATGAAGGTCTTGTTCCCCTTCGCAGGGTCGTGGCCGGAGTTCCTCGGGATGCGCGTCCTCGAGCGGACGGGTAAGGGAATCCGCGACGCGCCGCGGGATGCGCTCCTGACCGAGT
>VBMM01000145.1 GCA_005878415.1 Methanobacteriota archaeon | reverse complement strand
GTCCTCACCTTCTCCTCGTTGAAGGCGAAGATCCAGGAGGTCCCTAACCCCTCACTCGTGGCCGCCACGGTGACGTTCGCGAGGGCCATGCCCAGATCGACCGGATACGAGTTCATGTATCCGCCGATCATCGCGACCGCCTCGTCGAGCCGGGCACAGGCGACGACCACCAAGGGCGCGTCGGCCATGTGCTTCGAGTTCGTGCAGGCGCCCGCGAGCTTCCGCTTCGCGTCCTCGTCCGAGACGACGATGAACTTCCACGGCTGCAGATTCTCCGCCGAATGGGCGAATCGGGCCGCGTTCATGATCGCCTGGACCTTCTGCTCGGGGACCGGATCGGGCTTGAACTTGCTCACGCTCTTCACCGACTTAATGGCCTCTAGGGCCTCCATGTCGTCCCGAGGCGTCCGATTTGGTGTGGTGATAATAAGGGTTTCCATGCGGTTATTGCAACGGGGATGAGGAAGCTCGACGGCGAATCGCCGGAGCCTGACAGCACGTCGGGGCGGGCTGCCGAAACTCCACACCACGATCCGAATCCCGCTCCGACGCGGAGCGGGAGAGAACGTTTAAGTCGGGCCATCCGCTTGCGCGCACCGCGGGCCCGTAGCTTAGCCCGGTTGGAGCGTCCGGCTGATAACCGGAAGGTCGCCAGTCCAAATCTGGCCGGGCCCATCACCAATCCTTAGAATTGGCGTAAATGAGCCGCTATCGTCCCCTCCAAGGGGTGGAATCTCCGAACGTTTAGGATTTTCCGCGGAGACGAGGTCAGAGGCGCATTTGAGGGCTGATTGTCTCATGCAAAGGCGGTCGGCGTTGCGCGCCCTGAATTCTGGCGACGACACCGGGGATGAAGAGAGTCGCACCCCCGATAATCGGCCCGTAAGGGATGATGTAGATTACGAGAGATGGATAGAAGGAGTCGTTACCTACGAGGGGGTAGTTGGCTAGGAAACTCAGAATCAGGTTTGCAGCGATCAGGCTCGCTCCGAGGAGCATGAGGCCGACCGGCTGCGTAATCTTTGACAGACGATCCCGCGCCCATCGAAAGACTTGCCCCATCCTGCGCCAGACCAAACGAGCACTCCGTGTCGTGGGAGTCGGTTTCCCGACGGTAGGCTCCGTCGCGGCCCGGCGGAATTGTCGAAATACGACAAGCGTGCACACGAATACGAGGCCGCCGAGTATTACCGTCAGCCATGCTTGGATGGCAAGCCAACGCGCGTACCCGAACGCTTGCAGCACCGCTAGAGATGGCGGCTGAATGACGCGGTAGGCTCCGGACACGAGGGATGCGAGGGACGCCCCGATGACGATCCACCGAGCGCCCGGCAATCGGAGCGTGACGCTCGCTGCTGCGACAACTAGCACTGCCGCCAAAACGCCGTAGAGCATGCCGGTGAGAAAGAACACTCTTGTGTCGCCGCCGGGAACAGACTGGTATACGTAAGCATCGAAAAAAGACGAGATCCCAGAAGCGGAAATCGTCTCCCCGGCGAGCAGGGTGCATGCCGCGAGGATCGTGATTGCCGCCGGACGAGGCGAGGTCGTCGCTCGTGGAGGATTCGCCCTGCGAAACGCACCACTCAGCAGTAGAAGCCAGAGGAACGTGGCAACCAAGAGAAGAGTCACGAGCCCTTGATACGGCCTCCAGTCGAAACGCCGCACAAGTATCGGGGTGTCGGGAAGCACATCGCGGACCCAAACGGGGGTGAATTGAATACCTGTAGGCGGCAATCCCGAAAGGATGAGGAGCCCAGGGAGAATCGTGAGACTCGCCGCGAAAGCAAGCCACCAAGCCCACATCCGCAAGCGCATCAGCCCGTAGCTCGAAGTCCACAGGAGAACGCCGCTCAACAGCAACGGTGCCGACACAAGGCCGTACTGAGTCGGGTAGAAAAGCCAACCATGGAGAAGAGCCTGCCACCTGGTCGCCACTTCTGCAGAGTACAGGCCCGAGACGAAGATGAATTGGATTCCCCACACGATAAGGACGAAGGACGAGGACAGGACCAGAAGACTGAGTATAGTAGGAACGGCCTTGCCTTCGCGGCGTTCGCCGCCCTCCTCACGGTCTTCGTCCGCCAGTCTAAGGTCGGGGAGACTCAATCTGGCTCGGGCTCCTCTGGGGCAACAACGTAGGTGATCGTCGAGTCTCGTATTAACACCGACGATTCGCCTGTTGTCCATCCGCCCGAAGTCTCGAAGGTACCTTTTCCTCGTTCCATGCCCTCGAACGGCTGAAAAATCCCAAGTGTTCGGCGCTTCTAATGGAGAGTCGCGAATCTGCCGGGCCCACTCCTGTCGCCTGCTCACTTGGCCGCATGCGGTTCCCGATCCGGTCGGGTTAGGGCCGGAGCATGCGCGCGACGATGCCGAGGACCTCGTCCGCCGCGAACGGCTTCAGCAGGAGGACCACGCCTCGACGCCGCGCCGGATTGATTTCTTCGTATACGTACGGGAAGGCCGTGATCAAGATCGCGCGGAGATCGGGTCGCTCCCGTCGCGCGGCCTCGATGAGCTCCACCCCGTTGGCTCCGGGCATCTGAAAGTCTGTGAGCAGCAGATCGACGTCGTTGGAACGGAGCCGATCGAGTGCTTCCTCGGCGTTCGCCGCCGTGAAGGTCCGGTACTGTTCCATCGACAGCACCTCCGCGAGGTTCTCGCGGATGCCTTCGTCGTCGTCGACAACGAGGATCGCGGGCCGTCGACCCGGAGGTTCCGACCCGCCCGCAAAATCACCGCACGGCCCCGAGCCCCCCTCGCGTATTATGCGGTCGGTCAATTCCGCTTGACAGGGGCGGAGGCTCGACGGCGCTACGGGGACTCCGGCGAGAGGCCGGCCCGCACCGGTATTTGGGGCGGTCCAGGCCGGTCGGCGTCCTCCGGACGCGGTGCTTCCGAGGATGGACTCGACCCGAGATTCCTCGGGAGAAGCACCGTGAACGACGAGCCCTTGCCTTCGACGGACGCGACGAGGATATCGCCGCCATGGGCCACGATGAAGTTCTTGCTCAGGGCGAGGCCGAGGCCGGTGCCTTCTCCCTTCTTCTTCGTGGTGAAGAACGGTTCGAAGATGTGCTTTTGCACGTCGGGTGGCATGCCGGTCCCGGTGTCCGAAATGATGACGGCGAGGAAGTCCCGCTGCTCCTCCGTCCGCACGCGCACGGTGCCCTTCGACGTCGCTTCGTATGCATTCTTCAGGAGGTTGACCAACACCTCCTGGATGCGGAGTGGATCCGCTCGACAGGGGACCGGGCCGTCCCCGAGCTCGAGCCGCGAGGCGACGCCGTCTTTGCGGTAGACCTCGGCCTGCTCCACCGCCGCGCGGACGATTTCGGTCAAGTCGACGTCCACGACGTTCAGCGTGCCCGGCTTCCCGAACTTGAGGAGTTCCGCGGTGATGCTTGCGGCGATCTTTCCCTGGGCGGCGATCTTTCCGAGGCGCGTCTGAATGTCCGGGTCTTGCGTGCGTCGCGCGATGCTGGCGGTGAGGAGCGAGATGTTCGTGAGCGGCGTGTTGATTTCGTGCGCGACGAACGAGGCGATCCGTCCCATGGAGCCCCAGCGCTCGCTTTCGAGGAGCCTGCGTTGGAGCTCGTTCTGGGCCGTCACGTCCCGGGCGATCGTCGCGGCCCCGACGAGTCGGCCCGACGCGTCTCGAATCGGGGAGATCGTGATGGCGGCATCGATCTTGCGCCCGTCCTTTCGGACCCGAGTAGTCTCGAGGTGGTGGACCGCTTCGCCGTGCCGGAGGCGCTCCATGACCTGGGCAAGCTCCTCGCGACGGTCCTCCGGGATGATGAGCGAGATGGGCTGGCCGATCGCCTCGGACGCCGTGTATCCGTACATCCGTTCGGCGCCTCGATTCCAGGTCGTGATCCGGCCGTCGAGCGTCTTGCCGATGATCGCGTCGTCCGAATTCTCGACGATGGCCGCGAGCGCGGCCTGCGACCCGCGTGCGGCCTCCACGGCCTGCGTCCGCTCGATTGTCGCTCGACCCATGCTTCGGGCGTACAGCACGATGGCGGCGATCGCTCCGCCGATTGGGGCGAGGAACAGCAGGGCGACCCCCAGCTGCATGGGCTGGAAGTTTCGGATTTGTGTGAGGGCGACCGCAACCGCGATGAGCGCAAAGAGCGCGGACAGGCCCCCGACGACGAGCCACAGCCCGATGGCCCTCATCGAGACTCTCGACCGCCTTCTCGGCCCCCGGGGTGGCCCTTTCGCCCGGGAGGGTGCCAAGTCCGTTGGTTCCGAACCGTTGGCGGCCATCATCGCCTCTCGTCCCGTGTGCGGCGAATCGGGGTCCCCCGTTGATGGAAGTCGGAATCGGGCGCCAGCCTGGCGAGCATGGAAGGGCCGGCCGCTCACGGGGTTCTCGCGTGATAAAGCTTTAGCGGAGTGGTTCAGTCTGGCGCTCCATCAGAGTCCGCGGTCGATTGCCTCGCGATCCGTGCGAACGAGAACCTTATCCGCGATGCTCGACTGCATCGCCGCGTCATGGCGGCTTCAAGAGATTCGCCCGCGCGCGACGGCAACGGAGGCGGGCTGTCCCGTGCGACCCCTCTGGCGCGCGATTCGATTCGCGACGGCCGAACCTTGCAGTTCGTGATCTTCATTTTCGCCGCCGTCCTGCTCGTCGTCGCCGCGACGTTCTACGTCGCCTCTCTGGTGCCACCTCGACCCATTCCGACGGACCGGCTCGTTTTCTCCGACGTTGCCCTCATCGACGGCAATGTGTCCTTCCTCGTACAGAACGAATCCGGCGGCCCGTATCCATACAGCGGATTCGAGGCGACCCTCGTCGTGAACGACTTCCCCAGTCCATCCGTCGCGCTGGGACCCCCTCAATCGATCGTGCGCGTCTCGATCGGACCGAACGCTTACCGGATCACATGGCGCGATGCCGACGGCGACGACGCACCGAGCGCGGGCGATTCGTTCCTCATCTCGGGCGACGGAACCCCGTTGCCCTCGATCAGCGCCTACGAATTCGATCTGCAATGGCAGAACACTTGGATCGCGAAGGCCTTCTGGACGACCGGCTAGGTCCGCAAGGCCTCCGATACGAATATCGATATTCCCGTCCGACTATTTTCCGTCACAACGCTTATCTAGAATTTCATGGGTCATCGAGGCGAAACACGGAGGGTCGATCGTGGGCTACGTGCGCGGACTTCGCTGTCGGGAGTGCGGCGCCGAATATCCTCCGACGCAGCGAACCGTTTGCGAAGCCTGCTTCGGTCCTCTCGAGGTCGCATACGAAATCGAAGCGGTGCGGGAGGCGTTCCGACGCGAGGCCCTGGCCACGCGGTCCGCCGATCTCTGGCGGTACCGCGAGCTCCTGCCGGTCTTCGACGAATCCTCGAAGGTCGATCTCCGACCCGGCTTCACGCCGCTCCGGCGCGCCGGGAACCTGGCCGAGGCCCTCGGCCTCCGGGACGTCTGGGTGAAGGATGACACCGTCAACCCGACGAACTCGTTCAAGGATCGGCCGGTCGCTGTGGCGATCGCGAAGGCGCGGGAGTGGAACCTCGCCGCCGTCGGATGCGCATCGACGGGAAACCTCGCGGCGGCGACGGCCGCCGCTGCGGCGAAGGCGCACCTGCCTTGCTACGTCTTCGCCCCGGCCTCGCTCGAGCCCGGGAAGCTGCTCCTACCCCGGATCTACGGCGCCACGGTCGTCCCGATCGACGGGACATACGACGACGCGAACCGCGTCGCCTTGCTCGCTGCGGATCGTCGCGGCTGGGGGTTCGTGAACATCAACTTGCGACCGTACTACGCGGAGGGTTCCAAGACGCTCTTGTTCGAGACGTGGGAGCAGCTTGGGTTCGACCTTCCCGACGTGATCGTCGCGCCCCTCGGATCCGGCCTGCTGCTCACCTCGCTCGAGAAAGGGATTCGGGAGCTCCGCGAGCTGGGCGAGCTGCCCGAGGATGCGACGCGACTGGTCGGAACGCAAGCGTCGGGGTGTGCGCCGATCGTCCGCGGTTTCGAGGCGCCCGACGGACGGCCGCGACCCGTGAAGCGGCCCGAGACGATCGCGGAGTCCCTGGCCATCGGCGATCCCGGGTCCGGCTCCGAGGCGATCCAAGCGATGCGCAAGACGCGAGGCTTCGCGGACGATCCGAGCGACGCGGAGATCCTCGAGGGACAGAGACTCCTGGCCCAGACGGAGGGCGTATTCGCCGAACCGGCGGGCGGCACGACCGTCGCGACCCTGCGACGCGCTCGGGAGGACGGGCGGATCGATCGCGACGAGCGCGTCGTGCTGCTCATCACGGGGAACGGGCTGAAGGCCCCCGGTGTCTGGCGGGAGACGTTCCCGCCTCTGACGCCCGTCCCTCCCACGCCCGCCGCGGTGGATGCGTTCCTCGGAGGGACCGGCCATGGTTAAGCTCGTCCTGGCCTCACCCATTGCGGTCGCGACCCAAGGGGAGCGGGAGATCGACCTGGAGTTTGAGGGCACCCTCGCCCAACTCTTCGACGTCGTCTCGGGCAAGTACGGTCGGCAATTCCACCAACGGATTTTCGACGGGGACGGTCGCCTCAAGCGATTCGTGAACGTCTACGTCAACGGCGAAGATGCGCGATACATCAAGGGCCTCGAGACGCCGATCCCCCGCGACGCAACAGTTGACTTGCTTCCCGCCATCGCAGGCGGATGAGGCGATCCATGCCGTCGGGCTGGGTGCATGCCCGCGCGCCCGCCACGATCGCGAACGTGGGGCCCGGCTTCGATGTGTTCTGCCTCGCCGTGCGCGGACTGTCCGACGAAGTCGCGATCCGGCCCGCGGCGGCGGATTCGCTGCGAGTCGAGGGGCTCGGCGTCGACTTCATCCCTGCGGACTTCGCGAAGAATACGGCGGGGATCGTGATCGACGCGCTCCGCGATGCAACAGGAATCTCGCAGCCGCTCGAGGTTCGCGTGCGAAAGGGAATCCCGGCGGCCCGCGGGCTCGGGAGCTCCGCGGCCTCGTGCGCGGCCGCGGCCCTGGCCTTCCTGAAGGCCTTCCCGGCTTCGAAGTCCCTCGGGGCCGAAGGCTTCATCCGGGCGGCGGTCGAAGGCGAAGCGGCGGTGGCCGGCCGGCACTACGACAACGTCACCGGTGCGCTGCTCGGCGGCTTCGTGACGATCGCATCGACCGAGCCGCTCGTCGTTGCGCGGGAACCTGTCAGCCCGCGTATCGCTCTCGCGATCGCCGTCCCCGAGCTGGTCCTGCGGACGTCCGAGATGCGGCGAGTGCTGCCGGACGTCGTGCCGCTGCGCGATGCCGTCGCCAATGTTGGTCGCGCTGCGACGCTGGCGTTCGCTCTCTCCCGCGGGGACATCGCCTTGGCGGGACGCTGCCTGGAGGACCGCCTTGCGGAGCCGGCTCGATCGCCGTTCCTCCGAGGGTTTCCGGAGGCGCGAGCGGCCGCGATCGCCGCCGGGGGGTCGGGCTGTGCCATCAGCGGATCCGGGTCGACGGTCTTCGCGCTCGCCGCACAGCCGCGAATCGCCGAGAGAGTCTCGCACGCGATGTGCAATGCGTTCCAGCATCACGATATCCGTGCGACGCCCATAGTGACGTCCGTCGACAACCGAGTGCCGCTCGGCGAGGTCTTCCCGCACTCGGGCCCGCGGTTTTCGATTCCCGCGTAGCCGGCTCGTCGGCACTGACGATATCCATATCCGCCCCCGGGCAATCACCGGTTCCTCGGAGGAGACGATGGCGGAGCCGAAGCGGCTGAAGCACCGCAGCTGGGAGGTCACGGAGGGTCCGGCACGCGCGCCCGCGCGCGCGATGATGCGGGGCATGGGCCTCTCCGACGAAGATCTCGCGCGGCCTCTCGTCGGCGTCTCGAACACGTGGAACGAGGCGACGCCGTGCCAGCTGAATCTGGACCGGGTCGCGCGGCGCGTGAAGGCGGCCGTCCGCGAGGCCGGCGGGACGCCGCGGGAATTCATCACGATCACCGTGTCGGACGCGATCGCCATGGGGCACGAGGGCATGCGTGCGTCCCTCGTCAGCCGCGAGGTCATCGCGGACTCGATCGAGCTGATGATGCACGCGCACCGCTACGACGCCCTCGTCGCTTGCGCGGCATGTGACAAGTCGATCCCCGGCTCGATCATGGCGATGGCCCGGCTGAACGTGCCTTCGATCTTCACGTACGGGGGCCCGATGCTCCCGGGGAGATTCGAGGGCCGCGACGTCACGATCCAGGACGTCTTCGAAGCCGTTGGCGCGTTCGCCGCGGGAACGATGTCCGCGGCTCAGCTGGACGAACTCGAGCGGTCGGCGTGTCCGGGCGCGGGCACGTGCGCGGGCCTCTTCACCGCCAACACCATGGCGTCCTGCGCGGAGGCGCTCGGTCTCACCCTGCCCGGCGATGCGGCGATCCCGCAAGTGGACCCGGAACGGGAGGCGCATTCCGAGAAAGTCGGTCTCGCCGTCATGAAGACGTTGGAACTGGGCATCAAGCCTCGGGATGTGCTCGCGCACGAGGCATTCGAAAACGCGATCACGCTCGACGCCGCGATGGGAGGATCGACGAACGCAGTCCTCCATCTCCTCGCGATCGCCCACGAAGCGGGGGTCTCCCTGACTCTCGACGAATTCGATGCCATCGCAAGGAAGACTCCGCACCTCGTCAGCATGAAGCCCGGGGGTCGGTACGTCATGGCGGACCTCCACCGTGTCGGAGGGGTTCCGGGCGTGTTGCGCCGCCTCCTCGAGGCGGGTCGGCTTCATCCCGACGCGCTCACAGTGACGGGGGAGACGATGGCGCAACGGTTGCGGAATGCTCCCGCCGAGATCTCGAGCGACATCGTACGGCCCATCGCAGATCCAATCAGCCCGGCCGGGACGGTTGCTGTCCTCCGGGGCAATCTCGCACCCGAGGGCGCCGTCGTGAAGACCGCCATGGTCAAGCGCCTCGTGCATCGGGGTCCGGCGAGGGTGTTCGAGGGTGAGGAAGCCGCGTTCCAAGCGGCGCAGGAGCGGGCGATTCGCCCGGGGGACGTCGTCGTGATCCGGTACGAAGGCCCGAAGGGCGGGCCGGGGATGCGGGAGATGCTCGCGATCACCGCGGCCCTGGTCGGTCAAGGACTCGGCGAAGAGGTTGCGCTGGTCACGGACGGCCGCTTCTCCGGAGCAACTCGCGGCCTCATGGTGGGACACGTCTCGCCCGAAGCGTGGGACGGCGGGTTGCTCGCGGGGGTGCGCGACGGGGATCCGATCGAAATCGATGTCCCGAAGCGAACGTTGCGCGTGGACTTGACGGATGACGAGGCCCGTCGGCGGCTCCGAGGATGGGTGCGCCCCTCCCCGCGGTATGCGTCGGGGGCCCTCGCGAAATACGCGAAGCTCGTGGGATCCGCGTCGCAAGGCGCCCTCTGCGGATAGCCCCCAAACAGCGGTAGTCGTTCGCTTCATCTCGCGGGAGATGTCGGAATTCTTCGAGCCGCCTCCCTCGGTCTAGCCGTGCGCGTGGGCCGTCTCCTCCGCGAGCTCCGCG
>VBMM01000251.1 GCA_005878415.1 Methanobacteriota archaeon | reverse complement strand
CAACAGCTCAGCGTCCGCCAAGCCGCGGGTCGCCTCGCGATACACGGTATCGAGAGACGCGACTTCCCCTCGCAAGCGCGTGGCCATCGCCGCGGCGGGTTCGATGAGCCCCGACTCGAGCGCCTGGCGGGCCATCCGCATCTGGCCTTCGAGCGGCGCCGTGAGGATGCCTTCGGCCCGCAACAGGGCCAACTGCGCCTCCATCCCCTCGAGCGATTCCAAGGCGGCGGCGGACTGGGCCTTGAGGCGGAGCGCCATCGTCGTGATGTCTTGCGCGATCTCGCCCGCGCCGTCCGCGTTGCCGAGGGCGAGCTCCTCCGTCGCATCTTGGAGCGACTGCTCGAGCGCCGAACCGGCGATGTCCGTGAACACCCAGGGACCCGCGGGACCCGCCATGCTCGCAAGAGACTCGATGGCGACCTCGGCCCGGAGGATCTCATCGGATGCGCGCATCGCCTTCTTCTCGACCGCGTGGCCGTCTCGCTCCATCCGCTCCAAGAGGGCCCGGGCTTCGTCGTAATTGGGGAGCAGGATGCCGTTCTCCCAGAGCCCCGAGACCACGGTCTCTTCGGCCGTCCCGAGCGTCGACTCGAGGTCGCCCGTGCGCAGGCCGAGCCGCCGCATCGAGACGACCCGGGCCCGCAGCGTCTTTTCGGCCTCCTGGTAACGATGGAAGCGAGCATCGAGCGCGGTCGCAAGTGTCTCCGCCTTCTGCGCAGCCTTCAGCGCTTTCGAGAACTGATGCACCTCGAAGAAGTCCCGCGCAATCTCGAGTGCGTCTTTCGCGGGTTCCAAGTCCGCCGGGGTCAGCCGGAGGCCCGAGAGCCGGCCCTCCGAGTCGTCGATCGCCCGCTTCGCACGCTGCGCTCGCATTCGTTTGAACCAGACGATCCCATCCCCGCCCTGTTGGTGCATGTCAATCCCCGCCCCAGGACTCGACGAAGCATCGCACGAGAGAGCTTACGCCGGACCGGTGGGTTCGTTAGCGATGGAAGGAGGGGAGTAAAAGCGTTGTGATGACCATCCCGTGATAATCACGGACGATATCGGCTTACACAAGCTGGAGCTGATGCTCCGCGACGAGCGAGCCGAGGCGCAGGAATGCGTCCTCGACCCTCTCGCCCGTCTTGGCCGACGTCATGATGTACTCCGATCCGTACGCCTTCGCGATCTGCGCGACGTCCCGCTCCACAAACTGCGCGCCCTCCCGGAGGTCCGCCTTGTTCACCGCCAGGAGGATGGGCACCTTCCCGACGACGTGCTCGATGCCGTCGATCCAGTCGTCCAGGTCGTCGAGCGTCCGACGCCGGGTGACGTCGGCGACGGCTAGGATGCCATTGGCACCGTAGAAATACGCATCCTTCAGGAGTTCCCGGAACCCCTTCTCGCCCATGATGTCCCAGATCGTCATGTCGATTTCGACGAGGAGGTCCTGCTCCGGCAACAGTACGCGCACCTCCTTCTTCGAGACGCGCGTGCCGATCGTCGTGAGGTATTGCTCGTCGAACATGTTCAGCACGTAGCGTCGGATCAGCGACGTCTTCCCGACGGCCTTCTCGCCGACGAGACAGATCTTCGACTTGAGTGTCCGCTGCGTGGTCATTCGGTGCCCTCGTCCCTCTACCGCGACGCACTCCCCCGATGTCTACTTAACGCTTCTCGCCCGGTTCTCCTGAGTGAATTCACGAGACGACGGGGATGCCGTCCTTGTGGAGGACCATCGTCCCGAGACGCTTGAAGACGGTCTCGACCTGCTCCCCCGTCTTCGCCGAAGTATAGAAGAACGGAGCCTCGAACGCTCGCGCGGCCTGCTCGATCTCCTTGTCCCCGTAGAGGATCATGACCTCGTCTTTCAGGTCGATCTTGTTGATCGCGTACACGACCGGGATCTCGCCGACGACGTTGAAGACGCCTTGGACCCAATCGTCCAGCTCCTTCAGCGTCGAGTAGCGCGTCAGGTCGCACACTGCGAGGACCCCTTTCGCACCGTGGAAGAACGCCTCCTTCAGGAGGTCCCGGAAGCCTTTCTCGCCCATGATGTCCCAGACGGTCATGTCCATCTGGAGCTTCGAGCCCTTGTCCGGGAGGTCGAACGTCATCTCCCGCTTCGAGACCTTCGCGCCGAGGGTCGTGATGTACCGGTCGTCGAACTCGTCCTGGACGAACCGCCGGATGAGGGAGGTCTTTCCGACCGCCGCTTCGCCCACGAGGCAAATCTTCGTCTTGATCCGCTGGACCTCGGCCATCGGGGGACGCGCGTCGATTCGCATTGGGTTACTTAAAGGGTCCGCCGTGAATGCGCCGACGGAGAAGCTTTTTGACCGACCTGCTCTTGCTGGCGACGATGCGAC
>VBMM01000230.1 GCA_005878415.1 Methanobacteriota archaeon | reverse complement strand
ATCTCCACCTGCCCCGTGGCGAACTCGACGCCGCACTCGGGGCACTGCTTCACGTCGACGGGGATCCACGCCTGGCAGTTCGAGCACTTCGCCATGTCCTTCTCGAACTCGACGCCGCACTTCGGGCACGACGTCGCGTCCTCGGGGATGAAGGCGCCGCACTCGCCGCACTCGACCATCTTGCCGAGGCCGTAGACCTTCCAGTACACCGTGGCGCCGATGATGACGGCGGCCGCGGCGGCAAGGATGATGAAGAACAGCCAGTACGGCAGGCCAAGGATCGGCACGGGCTGGCTCAGGAACGGGAGGTTCGTCTTGACCGTCACCGCCTGGGTGTACGGCTGGATCAGGCCGGATGTCGGCGTGATTACGAGATCGTACGAACCGTCCGCCTGGCCGGCCGGCAAGGTCAGCCTGCCGATGAAGAAGCCGTCGACCTGGGAGGTCGTCGTGTTCAAAGCGACGGTCCCCGCACCGGACCGCAGCGAGATCGTCAGGTCGACGCCCGAGATGCCGTTCCCGTTCTGGTCCCGCACGTAGCCCGTCACGGCGAAGTCCGTACCCGGCTCGAGCGTCTGGCCCGTGGCCGGGGAGATGAGGATGACGTCCCCCTGCGGCGGCTGCACGTTCACCGTGACGGTCGCCACGTTGTTCGACTCGTTGGCGACGCCGCCTTCGTTGATCCGGTTGTCCGGGTCGACTCGGAGCTGGATCGCCTGCTGGCCCGTCGCGGAGATGCCGCTGACGTTCAGCGGCGTCGTGAGCGAGGCCCCGATCGTCAGTCCGTTCACCCGGCCGATCTCGATGCCGGCCAGGAATGCGGCGAGGGACACGTTCACCGCCGTCGTCTGACCGACGTTGTACACGATGACCGTGATTGTGAATCCATGGTTCTGCGTCTGGTTCTGAATCGTCCCGTAGTCCGACTGCCGCAATACGAGGTCCGGCGGCGTCAGGACGCCGACCGAGAACGTCGCGTTGTTGTTGCCGAGGATGTAGTCCTTGTTCCGGATGTCGGGGCCGCTGGGGATCTTCGTCGCGAACGTCAGGACGTGCGCGCCGACGGACGTCGGGCGCCACGTCACCGTGACGACCGTGTCGACGCCCGGCGTGATGTCGAATGTCGCCGGACCGCCGACCCGGAGCGCGCCTTCCCAGATCTCGAGCGTCGCGCCCGTCGCGCGGTTCGTCCCTATATTGTGGACCGTCACGCGCGCGGCGACGTCGTTGTTCACCACCGGGTCCGTGGTGAACTGGACATCCGCGGACGAGATCGCGAGGTCGGGCCAGGTGAACAGGGTGAAGGTTCGCGCCAAGATGTTGTTCGTCTCATCCGTCTCGCGGACGAGGCCGCCGTCCGTGACGATGAAGACCGGAGGATCCACCACCGCCGAGACCGTGCGGCTCGATTCGAGCGCCCCGAGCGGGTGCCAGACGATCGATGCGGTCGCGGTCCCGTTCTTGGGGACGAGCGGGATCACGAGGTCCCCGATCCAGAGGCCGGTCGCCCGGTAATCGAGCGGGGCGAAGTCCATGATCCCGTCGAGATTCCGGTCCACGTTGTCCTCGAAGAAGCTGACCGTGACGTTCCGCACGTTGATCTGCCCGACGTTCCGGACCGTCACGGTGACCGTGATGTCCGTGTTGATCGGCTGCAACAGGGAGGCCCCATTGCCCCCCGAGACGCTCATCGACGCGAGGCTGAGGTCCGGGGTGAGGCTCGAGAACGTCAGGCCGATGACAGTGTCCGACATGACCAGGGACGATCCCGGGGCGTCGGGCGTGTACGTCGTCCCGTCGATCACCGCTGACCCTTGCGCGAGATACGAGTCGTTGACGCTGCGGGTCGAGACGGTCCGCGACTCCGAGAACGCGCGGTAGACGATGAAACCGAGCGGCGCGCTCACGGGCCACGTCGTCGAGGGGGTGTAGTAGATGTCCCCCGGAGACGGGTTCGGGACCGTGAAGTTCGTCAGGGTGTTCGGGTCCATGCGCTGCACCGTGATGCCGACGTTCGCGTCGGCGAGCAGGGTGCCCGTCCCGTCCACCGCGTCCACGGTGAGCCACCAGTAGCGGGCCACCTGGGATCCGCCCGTGATCATCGTCTCCCACCACGTGCCGTCCGGATCGTATGTCTGGACCGAGGTCAGCTGGACGTTCTGCGAGCCGCCGAAGACGAGCTGGGAGGTCTGAAGGGGATCGAAGGTCGTGTTGCGAATGTCCACGTCGACCGTGTTCACGTTGCCGTCGTCCGTGGAGATCGCGAGGCTCGTCACGCCGCTCAAGCTGGCGTCCCACAGGTTCGTGCGCTGGACCGTATCGATCCACACGCTCGGGCCGGTGAGCGTCACCCGGACCAGGGTCGCGCCCCCGCCGTACAGCGTAACGTTTCCATCGACGGTCGAGTCCGTGATCGAGACGCTCGAGGTGGCGCCGTCCTCCCGGAGGAGGCCGGGCAAGCCGCGCGCCGAGAGGTTCAGGGCGCTCTCCGCGCTCGTCACCAGCGCGCCGCCGTTCCCGACATAGAACGGAAGCGGGAAGTTGCTCCAGACGGTCGAGTCGACGAGGGTCAAGGACCCGCCGGACAGGATCTTGACGTACGCCCGGCTCTTCCCGTCAGAGCCCTGGTCGACGTACAGTCCGCCGGTTGAAATCGTC
>VBMM01000229.1 GCA_005878415.1 Methanobacteriota archaeon | reverse complement strand
CCTCGAGGCGTTCCTTCGCGCGTCGAAGGGAGCTGCGTGGTCCGGGATCGCGGTGTGCGGCCCGATGATGCCCCCTGGGGACGAGGAGCGCCTCCGGTCCCTCGCGAACGACTGTGGCACGGCGTTCCACGGATTCGTCCCCGGCCTCTCCGGCTACCTCGACCGCGCGGACGCAATCGTGGCGATGGGCGGATACAACACCCTGGCGGAAGCCGCCTCGCGCGGCATCCCGATCGTCTGCGTCCCGCGGACGGAACCTCGAAAGGAACAGTTGATGCGCGCGCTCGCCTTCGAGCGCCTCGGCGTCCTTCGACTCGTCGATCCGGATCATCTCGACCCCTCAACCTTGCGCGAATCGATCGATGCGACGTTGCGGGCCCCTGGAAAGACGCCGGGGCCGACCGCCCTTCCCTGGGACGGCGCGGCCCGGGCCGCCGCGGAGCTCCTCCGGCTCGCAGAGGCCCCCGCTCGACCCGCGGCGAGCGTGCGGGCATGAGCCCCGCAAACGGCCCGAAAGTCGGCTACGTCGTGAAGCGGTACCCCCGCTACTCGCAGACGTTCGTCGTGAACGAAATCCTCGCGCACGAGGCCGCCGGCGTGCCGATCGAGATCTTCTCCTTGCGACAGCCGGTCGACGCGCACTTCCAAGACTTCATCGGCCGAGTCCGCGCGCCCGTGACGTACCTGCAAAGTCCCGACCGGAGGCCCTCCGAACTCTGGCCGGACTTGCA
>VBMM01000144.1 GCA_005878415.1 Methanobacteriota archaeon | reverse complement strand
GCCGAACCCCCATCGGCGGCTCACCCTCCTGGTGTACCTCGATCGGTTCGAGGAGCTCGGTGCCTTCGTCGCGGAGATCGCGTCGCTCGGTCCGAGCGCGATGGAGGCCGTCGATGGGGAGTCGCTGCGCCTCCTCCCGCGGGATGCGCTCGGCGTACCGGAATCCGCCGGGGCGATGCTGCTCGTCGAGTTCGACGAGGGCGATATGGACGGGATCGCGAAGGCCGTCGTCGAGCGAATCGCGCCGCGATTCCGCCTCAGTCGAGGCGTCGAGGTCGCCGACGATCCGGAGCGGCAAGCGATCCTCTGGAAGGTCCGACGGTCCCTGCTCCCGACGATCAGCCAGCGGCCGGGACTCCGCAAGGCATGGGGCTTCGTCGAGGACCCGATTGTCCCGCGGGACCGCGTTCCCGAATTCATCGCGTTCCTCGTCGACCTGGCGAGGCGGCACGACACCGTCGCAGGGATCTACGGCCACATCGGCGACGGCAACACGCACTACCGCCCGCTCTTCGACCCGACGGACCCGATCGACTTCGAGCGGATGCGTGCGTTGCGCACGGAGTTCGACGACGCGGTCCTCGAGCGGTTCCGCGGCGCTCCGTCCGCGGAACACGGGATCGGCCGGATCCGCGCCGAGACGCTCCCGAGGATCTGGGGTCCCGCCGTGTACGACATCATGCGGCGAATCAAGCGGGCGCTCGATCCCGGCGGACTCCTCAATCCGGGCGTCCTCCTCTCGGACGAGCCGTGGTGGGCGACGTGGGGGGGCCTCGAGGCGCGGAGCCCGATGTGACCGCACCTACCGAACCTTTAAGCCGGCCGCCTCGTACATTTCACCGGGGAATCGATCACGCCCAGCTCTCGTTTCCATCCGTACACCGCCAGGGACGAAGGGTTAAGAGCGACTCGGCCATTCGAGGGGACCGGCCGCAGGCGACCCACCCACCGACGGAGGCGATAAGCCCATGATCCAGCGCGCGGAACAGGCGAACATCGTCGGCCTGAGGTCGAAGGATTTCGTCGAGTGGGTCGAGCAGAACATCGACGCGCCGATGAAACGGGGGCCTGGCGGCGCGCTTCTCGAACGCCTGAAAGGCGGCATCGTCGGCGAGTTCTTCAACTGGGCGAAGCGGAACTCGACCTGGCCGTTGCACTTCGGCATCATGTGCTGCGCGATCGAGATGGCGGCGACCTCGGATCCGCGGTACGACGTCGAGCGCTTCGGCGTCATCTACCGGTCCTCGCCGCGCCAGTGCGATGTGCTCCTCCTGAACGGCCCGATCTCCCTGAAACTCCGCCCGGCCGTCCGCCGGCTGTACGAGCAGATGGCCGAGCCGAAGTGGGTGATCGCGATGGGCGAGTGCACGATCTGCGGCGGGCCGTACTACGACTCCTACTCCATCGTCAAGGGCTCGTACACCTTCGTGCCGACCGACATCTTCATCCCCGGCTGCCCGGTGCGGCCGGAGGCCCTGATCGACGGCTTCCTCAAACTGAGCGCGAAGATCAAGGCCGAGCGGAGCGGATGGGTGCGGACGAAGAAGGGCCGCCTCGTGAGCGCGCGCGAGGGCCAGCTGATGGACATGCAGAAAGGCGAGTACACGTATGAAGTCCCCCAAGTCCGAACCTGACCAGGGCCGTCGCAAGGTCGGTACGGTCGGCGGGACCGTCCGGCCGTTGCTCGCGACGATCAAGCAGGCGCTCGTCACGATGCCCGGGATCAACCGCTTCGTGCCCGGCGGCCGAAAGCCCGTGACCCACCTCTATCCGTATCAGAAGGTCGAGCTGCCCCTCGCGTACCGCGGCCAGCATAGCATCGACTGGTTCAAGTGCATCGGATGCGAGCTGTGCGCGAAGGTCTGTCCGAACGAGTGCATCTACTTCGAATTCTACGAGGTCGGTCCGACGTCGGAGTACCTGAACCCGAGCCGCGCGCAGCTCGACGAGATGAAGAAGATCGTCCGCCGGCCCGCCGTCGACATCGGACATTGTCTGTTCTGCGGCAACTGTATGGAGTACTGCCCCACGGACGCATGGAACTTCACGCAGGAGTTCGAGCTCGCGGACTACGCGCGGGAGGACCTTTACTACAAGGCGGACGAGCTCCGCATGCCGAAGGAGAACTCGGACAAGGAGATCGTCCTGATCAACCGCATCGGCGAGCACCCGATCCTCGAGGTGGACGTCTGCATCGGTTGCCGCAAGTGCGAGCGCGAGTGCCCGACCCGGTGCATCGACATGCTCGACGGCCCGAACGACCGCAAGGGCAAGCCGATCGTCATCCCGGAGTTCGACTACACGAAATGCATCGGTTGCCAGCAGTGCGTCGACGTCTGCCCGGTCGACTGCCTCCACATGGAGGAAATCGGCTACAAGGACCTCGAGGGATTCTACCACATCAGCCTGCAGGGCGAGGTCAAGCTGCTCGAAGAACAGGTCGAGAAGTAGCCAGAGCGGCGTCGCGCGATTATTCCGAACGGCATTGCAATCCTTTTATCCTATTCCCATCATCCACAGGATCCTCATAGCCCGGAGGCTCGCTGATGGTCCGCACGACGGTCGTCGGAAACTACCCCCGCGTGGGAGACACGTTCGAAGAGCAGTCCCTCCGCCGCGCGATCGCCCGGTTCGACAAAGGGGAAATCGACGCCGCCCAGCTCCGTGAGGCGGAACGCGAGGTCACGGACAGCCAGAGCCACGTCGCGCGCGGACTTCGCGGGATCGAGGTCGACGGTCTGGTGCGATACTTCGACACGAACACGTACTACCGCCAGCCGGTGGTCCGGAGTGCCGTCGCCTGGAACCAGCCGATCCTGGTCGACGAGTGGACGTTCGCCCAGGCGCACTCGCGCGCTCCCGTGAAGGCGGTCCTCACGGGCCCGCTCACGCTCGCGTCCCTTGCGCTCGACAAGCATTACGGCAAGAAGAAGTCCCTCACGCTCGACCTCGCGGCCGCGCTCGGTGAGGAAGTCGGCGCTCTCGCCAAAGCCGGGGCGGCTCACATCCAGATCGATGAGCCCGCATTGAGTCGCCATCCCGCGGACCTTTCGCTGGCCATCGAGGGGCTCGAGCGGATCCGCCCGCACAAGGGATCGTCGGCCCTCACGCTGTTCACGTACTTCGGGGACGTGGCGAAAGGGTACCGAGATCTGATCGGAGCGCCCGCGGACGTATTCGGCTTCGATCTCGTGCAAGGCGCCGCCACGTGGTCCGCAATCGAGAAACACGGGGCCGAGAAACCGCTGGTGCTCGGGGTCATCGACGCCCGGAACACGAAACGGGAGGAACCCGAAGCGGTCGCGAAGAAGGTGCTCGGGCTGAAAGACGCCGTCGATCTGAAGTCGTCGTATTTGTCGCCGTCGAACGGCTTGGAATTCCTGCCAGGGGACCGGGCGCGGGAGAAGCTGCGCATCCTGACGGCGACGGCGAAGAAAGTCGGGGCGGGCTCATGAGTGCGCTCCTGACCACCAGCGTGGGCTCCTTCCCGAAGCCCGACTACCTGTCCCGGGCGCGGACGAAAGCCTCGAAAGGCGATCTCTCGAAAGAAGGCCTCCGTGATCTCGAACAAAAGGCGACCGCGGAATGGATCCGGTTCCAGGAGGAGATCGGCATCGACATCCCGGTCGACGGCGAGCAGTACCGCGGCGACATGGCGACGTATTTCGCGGAGAACATCGAGGGCACGGAGATCTCGGGGCTCGTGCGGTCGTACGGCAACCGCTATTACAAGAAGCCGATCATCGTCGACGAGCTCGGCGTGCGCGGGCCGATCAGCGTCGACTGGTTCACGTTCGCGCAAGGCCTCACGAAGAAGCCGGTC
>VBMM01000143.1 GCA_005878415.1 Methanobacteriota archaeon | reverse complement strand
CTACAACGAGATCTTCGAGTACTTCAACCGACTGCCCGTCGATCAGCTCGACCTGGAGATGTCGAACTCGGGGCTCGACCTCCTCGACCGGTTCAAGCGAGAACCGCTGAAGAAGGAGATCGCTTTCGGCGTGGTGGACGTCCACAGCCACGTCATCGAGCCCGAATCGCTCATCCGCGATCGGATCGAGAAGGCCCTGACGATCTTCGAACCGAGTAAGCTCTACATCGACCCGGACTGCGGGCTCAAGACGCGGACCGTCGAGGAAGCCCAGGCGAAGCTCCGGAACATGGTGGCGGCGGCGCGCGCGGTCCGGACCGCGCACCGTCTGACGTAGGCGGTTCTGCAACGTTTGGGTTGGTACCCTAACATCGCTCCACTCCGCTCGGCTCGTCCCGTGCGCTTGGTCCTCCTCGGACCAAGTCGTAGAGGGGACTCACGACGTCATGGCGGAGGGCACCGGGCTGGAACCGTACAGCCCTTGCCAAGGCCTCGTTCGAGGCCAAGGCGGTCTTCAGGATGTTCATGCCCGCGTTGATCTGGCGGTCCATCTCCCAGTCGCAATGCAGGCACACGAACACCTGGCCCACCCTATCTCGGCGCCGAGCGCCACACACTGGGCAGGTCTTACTCGTCCATTGGGGGTTGACCTTAATCACGGGCACGCCCGCGAGGGCGGTCTTGTACTCGATTTGACGATGGATCTCGCGACGGGGCCAGGAAGAGAGGCGTCGATTCATGCGGTGCGACCGGCCGCGTGCACCGTGCAGCGTGAGATCCTCGAGGATAATCGCCGCCTGGCCATTTTTGGCGAACTGCACAAGTCCCTTCGAGACGAGATGCAGCCTCTGACGAACCCGACTCCTCTCTCGGCGGCCTTCCCGATTCAACAGACGGCGCATGACCCTCCGGTCTCCGGCCTTCTTGGCCGCTAGTCTCCTTCGTCGGCGGAAGTGGGTTTGCTGGATTTGCCGAACGCCGCCGAGGGGCAGCATCGCCGGGACCATGCCCTCGTCAGAAGCCACGACTCCGTCCAACGAATCCTCGTTCGTGTCCAAGGCGATCGCCCCCTCCGGCTCGTACGCCTTCGGCGCCTCCCTCCGGACGACTAAGATAATCTTGCCGGGGACCACGGTGAGGGAGCCGAGGCCCCACGCCGGATCGCTCAGGAACGAGCGATGCCATTCCGAAAGGGGCAACTGGAGCTGCACACCTTCCGTCCCCCGGACCGGGATCCGGAGGCGTCCCGTCTCACGATCGAGCCGATAGGACTGGTTCTCCGCCTTCAGCATGAGTTTGCGCATGTACGGGACGGAGGATCGTTTCGTTCGCTTCAGCCGCCGGCGATGGGCCTTCAGGACCGCCAAGGCGACCTCGAATGCGGACGGGATGTACTGTTTGTAGACGGCATGCCCGCAGCTCAGGACTTGGTAGGCCGCGCGGGCGAGTCGAGCCCGAGAACGGAGGTCCTCCCTGAGAGCGACGCGGATCGATTCGTTCACGAGGAGACGGAACTCGGAGAGCACCCAATCCAAAGATGGGGCATCCCAGCGGATCGGGAATACCAGGGACCGATGGACGTCCACACCTTACCCTAAGGAAGAGGCGCACGTTAGGCCTCCCAAGGGAGATGCCCGAAAGTGAAAATCCGAAGAACACCGGTCGATCATGAAACCGCGATCAAGCGGCACGACAACGTCAAGGATAGGCTTCGTCGCCGGCCCAGGTATCGAGCCGTCAAGGAGTCTACCAACACAGAGCCTCCTAGGCAAAGGGTAATCTCCTGCGACGGCGATGGAAGATTCGAGGATCGCGATGGGTGGCCCCGCGGATCTCCGCATGCATTCCGACGCGCCCGTGCGTTTCTTCACGGTGACGGAGGCGAACGCCCTCATCCCCCGACTCGAACAGCTCTTCCGGCGGATCGACCCGACGCTCGCGCGGTTGCGGGAACTCAGGGACTTGATCGATGATGCGGAGTCGTACTGGGGCGATGGCCTCGTGTCCGCGCCCGCGAAGGACCGCGACGCCTACGCCGACGCCCTTGCCGAGCAGTCCGATCTCGAGCGGTCCGTCCAAGCGACCATAGACGAGATTCACGCTCTCGGATGCGAACTCAAGGACGTGGGCCGCGGCCTTGTCGACTTCCCCGCGCGCATCGGAACCGAGGTCGCGTACTTGTGCTGGCAACGCGGCGAGGACCGCCTCGGCTGGTGGCACACGCTGGAGGCCGGCTTCGCGGGTCGGAAGGCTCTCACGCCTGAACCGGAACCGGAACGTTAATAACGGACCGGTCCCGTAGGAACGGCGAGGCACGCACATGGCGACGAAGGACGATGTGATCAGCGTCCTCCGGAAGTGCTACGACCCGGAGATTCCGATCAACATCTATGACCTCGGCCTCGTCTACACCATCGACCTGAGCCCGGCCGACGGCAAGGTCGGTGTCAAGATGACGCTCACCGCGCCCGGCTGCCCGGCGTCCGCGTACATCCACCAGGACGTCAAGAGGAAGCTCGAGCAGTTGCCGGGGGTCAAAGAGGCGAAGGTCGACATCGTCTGGGACCCGCCATGGACCCCCGAGATGATGTCCGAGACGGCTAAGAAGCAGTTCGGCTGGGGTATCTGATCCGCCGCGGGATCCCGCTCGACATAAGTCCCAAATCTTGATATTCTCTCGCCCGTATCCTGCCGCCTGCGGGCTTCTGGGGTGGAAGGTCAACCTTGACCTCGACGGGCGGGAAAGCGTCGGAGGCCGTCGCGCGCGCGATCGGCGCCCTCGTCGAGGGCGTGACGTTCTATGACCTCGCGAACATCGCGGTCGCGGAGATGCGGGTGAAGGTCGCCTTCGAGGAGTTCGGCCGACGCAAGAAAGGGCAGCTCGCGAAGCTCGAAGCCGTCACGGCGCGGACCGCAAAGGACGCGGCCGTCCTCCCGGGGATTTATCCGATGGACGTCGTCTCGAAGGTCGAGTGCTACGTCTGCGGTTATGCCGCGGAGACGAGGGCGATGCCGAACGTGTGCCCGAACTGCGGCGCCGCCCGCTACGCGTTCGAGAAGGAGATCACGTTGGCGAAGGCGTGGGAGATCGCCGCGAACACGGGCCGGAAGTCTGCCGCGTTGTTCCGGGAGGCGGCCGCGCACGCCGACGCCGGGATTCGCGCTGTCCTCGAAGAGCTCGCGCGCGAAGAAGACGGCGAGGCCGCCCAGGCGGACCGACAGCTCGAGGAGCTCCGCACCTGAGCCGGGTGGGTGGAATCGCATGCCCCGCCTCGCGAAGATGCCTCCCATTCAG
>VBMM01000142.1 GCA_005878415.1 Methanobacteriota archaeon | reverse complement strand
GGCACGTGAAGCCGGGCGAGGATTTCGCCCGGAACACGTGGGAGTGCACGGGCTGCGGCGCATGCGAGGCGATCTGCCCGGTCGACATCCCGTTCGACACCCTGTGGGACGACGTGAAGGAGTGGATGGTGAACTCCGGGTACGCCCGGCCACAGCTCGAGCCGTACCTCGAGAACGTGCGGGCGACGCACAACCTCTTCGGCGAGCCGGCGGAGGCGCGCGCCGCTTGGATCCCGCCGGAGGCCGTGCAGTCGGAGACCCCGGAGGTCGTCTACTGGGTCGGATGCGTCGCGAGCTACAAGAAGCAGCAGATCGCCCGGGCCGTCGTGAAGATCCTGAACGCCG
>VBMM01000141.1 GCA_005878415.1 Methanobacteriota archaeon | reverse complement strand
AGATCCTCGGGACGGAGGAGTGGTGCTCCGGCGCGCCGATCGCGCGGATGGGCTACCAAGAGATCGCCAAGAAGGAGCTGATGCCGCACAACGTCCGGGCGGTCCAAGAGACCGGCGCGAAGGTCCTCGTCACCGCGTGCGCCGAGTGCTACCGCGCGTTCGCGCGGGACTACAAGGCGTGGGGCGGGAACCCGCCGTACAGCGTCTTCCACATCTCCCATTACGTCGAGAAGCTGATTCGGGAGAAGCGGATCGCGTTCACGAAGCCGCTCCCGCAGAAGGTCGCGTTCCACGACGCGTGTCACATGTCCCGCGTCAGCAAGGTGTACGACCCGCCGCGCCAGGCGTTGAAGTTCATCAAGGACCTGAAGATCCTCGAGATCCTCCCCTCGAGGGAGGACGCGCTCTGCTCAGGCGCCGGGGGCGGCTTCCCGGCGGTCTTCCCCGAACAGGCCGCGAGCGTGGGCCAGCGGCGTCTCGACGCGGCAGAGGACACTGGGGCGACGAGCCTCGTCACGACGTGCCCGCACGCCGAGATGCACCTGTCCGACATCGCCCAGAAGCGGAACATGCAGCTCAGCGTCGTCGACCTGGCGGAGATGCTCGCCCAGGCGCTCTGACCCAACGTCGGCTCAGATCGTGAAGCTCAGCCCGCACGAACAGGAGTGCTTCGCGTTCGGGTTGCTGATCTTGAACTGGCCGCCGAAGAGGTCTTCCTCCCAGTCGAGCCGCGAGCCGCGAAGGTAGGTCATACTCTTCGGGTCGACGAACACCTTGACGTCCTGCTCGGCGACGACGAGGTCCGTCGGCCGCGGGGCGTCCGCGAGGTCCATGCGGTACTGCATCCCGCTGCAGCCGCCGGCGATGATCCGCAGGCGCAGGGAGGCGCCCGGCTTGCTCTCCTTCTCCTGCAGCACGTGGATCCGTCGGACGGCGCCCTCCGTCACGACGAGAGGCAGTTGCTCCGGAGGTATCACGTCGCGTTCGAACGCGGCGCCTCGACTTAAGTCTTCCGTCGAGATTCGCGCGTTGTTCGTCATTCGTGAGGCGCACGACCAAAGATATATATAACAACGTTATAGTGTCCATTCCGCTTCTCGAAAACGGGAGTCCTTTCCATGGTCACCAAGAGCGTACTCCAGGAGCAAATGTCGAAGCAGGAGTACAAGTACGGCTTCGTCGCCGACCTCGACGAGGACATGGTCCCGAAGGGCCTGAGCGAGGACGTCGTCCGGCTCATCTCGCAGAAGAAGAAGGAGCCGGAATGGATGCTCGACTGGCGCCTTCGCGCCTACCGCCACTGGCTCACGATGAAGGAGCCGAAGTGGTCGAACGTCCGGTATCCTCCGATCAACTACCAGGACATCATCTACTACGCCGCGCCGAGGCCAAAGAAGCCCGTGAACAGCCTCGAGGACGTCGACCCGGAGATCCGGAGCCTGTACGCCAAGCTCGGCATCCCGCTCCAGGAGCAGGAACGCCTCGCGGGCGTCGCGGTCGACGCGGTCCTGGACAGCGTGTCCGTCGCGACGACGTTCAAGCAGCGGCTCGCCGACGAGGGCATCATCTTCTGCTCGTTCTCCGAGGCGGTCCTGGAACACCCGGACCTCGTCCGGAAGTACCTCGGGTCCGTCGTGCCCTTCAACGACAACTTCTTCGCCGGCCTGAACAGCGCGGTCTTCAGCGACGGCTCCTTCGCCTACGTCCCTCCGGGCGTGCGGTGCCCGATGGAACTGTCCACGTACTTCCGGATCAACGCGCAAGACACGGGCCAGTTCGAGCGCACCCTGATCATCGCGGACGAGCGGGCGTACGTGAGCTATCTCGAGGGATGCACGGCGCCGATCCGGGACACGAACCAGCTCCACGCGGCCGTCGTCGAGCTGATCGCCCTCGATGACGCGGAGATCAAGTATTCCACGATCCAGAACTGGTACCCGGGGGACAAGGAAGGGAAGGGAGGCATCTACAATTTCGTCACGAAGCGCGGGAAGTGCCTCGGGGTGAATTCGAAGATCTCGTGGACCCAGGTCGAGACCGGCAGCGCGATCACGTGGAAGTATCCGAGCTGCATCCTCCAGGGGGACAACTCCACGGGCGAGTTTTATTCCGTCGCCGTCGTGAATAACTACCAGCAGGCCGACACGGGCACGAAGATGCTCCACATCGGGAAGAACACGCGCAGCACGATCATCTCGAAGGGCATCTCCGCCGGCTACGGCCGGAACACGTACCGCGGCCGGGTGCACATCCACAAGGGCGCCACGGGCGCACGGAACTACTCCCAGTGCGACTCCCTCCTGATCGGCTCGGCGTGCGCCGCGTTCACGTTCCCCGACATCGTGGTCCAGGATCCGACCGCGCAGATGGAGCATGAGGCGTCGACCTCGAAGATCGGGGACGAGCAGCTGTTCTACTGCCAGACGCGCGGCCTGACGCCGGAGGACGCGACGAACATGATCGTCAACGGCTTCTGCAAGCAGGTGTTCCTGAAGCTGCCGATGGAGTTCGCGGTCGAGGCGCAGAAGCTGATCGGCGTGAGCCTGAACCTCGAGGGCACGGTCGGCTGAACGCGATCCGCGAATGGAGGGGACATCGATGCTCGAGATCGAGAATCTGCACGTCAAGGTGAGTGGCAAGGAGATCCTGAAGGGGATCGACCTCTCGGTCCAACCCGGCCAGGTGCACGCGATCATGGGCCCGAACGGGAGCGGGAAGACGACCCTCGCGCAGGTCCTCGCGGGCCGCATCACGTACGAGGTCACGCAAGGCAAAGTCCGCTTCGAAGGGAAGGACCTCCTGATCATGCGCCCCGAAGACCGCGCCCGCGAGGGCGTGTTCATGGCGTTCCAGTACCCCGTCGAGATCCCGGGGGTGAGCAATGCGTATTTCCTCAAGGCGGCGTTGAACGCGATCCGCAAGTACCGCGGCCAAGAGGAGATCGACGCGATGGACTTCATGGCGCTCGTCCAGGAGAAGGCGAAGCTCCTCGCGCTCGACGAGACGTTCATGAAGCGCGGCCTCAACGAGGGCTTCTCGGGCGGCGAGAAGAAGAAGAACGAGGTGTTCCAGATGGCCGTCCTCGAGCCGAAGCTCTGCATCCTCGACGAGACGGACTCCGGCCTGGACATCGACGCGCTGCGCCTCGTGGCGAACGGGATCAACGCGATGCGCGGTCCGACCCGGGCGATGCTCGTCGTCACGCATTACCAACGTCTCCTCGACTACGTCGTCCCGGACGTCGTGCACGTCCTCGTCGACGGGAAGATCGTGAAGAGCGGCGACGCGGACCTCGCGCGGAACCTCGAGAAGCACGGATACGGCTGGATCCTCGAGGAGGCCCCGAGGCCAGCGCCCGCGCGTCCGTGAGGCCGGTGACGAGCGTGGCGGTCGCCGTCGACGCGAAGCAGACGTACGTCGGGGAGTTCGCGTCCTCGGAGAAGGAGCTCGGCGGCCCGAAGTGGCTCCGGACGCTCCGCAAGGCGGCGATCGGGCGGTTCGAGACCCTCGGGTTCCCGACGCAGAAGCACGAGGACTGGAAGTACACGAACCTCGCGGCGCTCCTCCGGGTGCCCTTCAAGCCGGCGATCCTGGCGCGTCCCGATGGCGTCGTCGCCGAGAAGCTTGACCCCTTCACCTTCGGCGTGCTGAAGACGAGCCGGGTCGTGTTCGTGAACGGCCGGTACTCGCCCCGCCTCTCGTACCTGCGATCCTTGCCGGAGGGCGTCCGGATCGCGTCCGCGGCGGAGATCCTCCGTTCGGAGCCCGGCATCCTCGAGAAGCACGTCGGCAAGCACGCGCCGTTCGAGGCCGACCCGTTCGTCGCGCTGAACACGGCCTTCTTCCAGGACGGCGCGCTCGTCGAAATCCCCAAGAACACCGTCGTGGACGAACCGATTCATCTCCTCTTCCTCTCGGCCTCGAAAGACCTGCCGATCGTCTCCTACCCGCGGAACCTGTTCCTGCTCGGCGCGAACAGCCAGGCGACCGTCATCGAGACGTACGCGGGCTGGGCCCCCGAGGTCACCTTCACGAACGCCGTCACGGAGGTTGTCGTCGGGCCGGGCGCCAAGCTCGAACACTACAAGGTGCAGCGGGAGTCCGAACGGGCGTTCCACTTCGGCACGATGACGATCGACCAGGACCGGGACTCCACCGTGACCGCGCACTCGATGTCGTTCGGCGGCTCCCTGTCCCGGAATTCCGTCTCGACGAAATTCGGCGGGGAGGGCGGCAGCCTCACGCTCAACGGGATCTTCATGCCCCGGGACACGCAGCAGCACGACAACTACACGCGGATCGACCACATCGCGCGATCGTGCACGAGCGTCGAGCTGTACCGCGGCATCCTCGACGGCAAGTCGCGCGGCGTGTTCAACGGGAACATCTACGTCCGGAAGGACGCCCAGAAGACCGTCGCGCGGCAGACGAACAAGAATCTCCTCCTCTCGAAGGAAGCGTTCGTCGACAGCACGCCCGGCCTGGAGATCCTCGCGGACGACGTGAAGTGCAATCACGCCTCGACGATCGGCCAGCTCGACGACAACGCGGTCTTCTACCTTCGCTCCCGGGGCATCGACGAGGAGGCGGCCCGGAACATCCTGACGTACGCCTTCGTGGCCGACGTCGTGAACCAGGTGAAGGTCGCGCCGATCCGCATCAAGCTCGACCAGCTCATCCTCTCGCGCCTTCCGAAGGGCGCGGGCCTCGGGGCGTCCTTATGAGTCGCGACGCGGTCATCCGGCGATCGTCCGCGCCCCGTCGGCGGGAGGCGACCTGATGCCCGACCTCCGAGAGTTGTATCAGGAGACGATCCTCGACCACAGCAAGAGGCCCCACAACTTCCACGAGCTCCCGGACGCCAGCGCGAAGGCGGTCGGCCACAACCCGCTCTGTGGGGACCGTGTGACGGTCTACCTGCGCGTCGATGGCGGCACGATCGCGGACGTCGCGTTCGTCGGTCAAGGGTGCGCGATCTCGAAGGCCTCAGCGTCTCTGATGACGGACGCGGTCAAGGGGAAGTCGACGGCGGACGCGCACGCGCTGTTCCAACGTTTCCACAAGATGGTCACAGCGCGTCC
>VBMM01000228.1 GCA_005878415.1 Methanobacteriota archaeon | reverse complement strand
CTGCGCCCTCCCCCAGCGTCGCGGAGGAATCCGACGACGAAGCGGCCGACCCGAAGACCGGATTCCGCGAGAAGTTCCTGTTCTACGCCGGAATCTTCCTGATCCTCCTCGGCGGCCCCGGGATTGCCTTGGGTTCCTGGCTCCACGATGAGCTTCGGATCGGCGTGGGCGAATTCACTGCCTTCGACGCATTCGGTCCGTGGAACCGGCTCGTCACTGCAATCGGGCTCATCGTCCTGATTGTCGGGATTGTGTGCCTGATCCTGAGCCTCCGGTTCTCCCGGCCATCCGACGTCGAGAAAGACCTGAACGCGCTGCGCGAATCGTGAGGTTCGCGGCCGTCCGGTCGGCGCGACTCCTGCACGACCCCTATATCATTATATACCGTGCAGCAGATGCGAAAAGTGGCGGTGGCAGGGGGCCGCCGCATGGAGTCGTGGATGTCGTATTCGGGGTCTGGCTTCCGACCTTCGAACGTCCCGGTGGAGGAAGGGAAGGTGTACGAGGCCAAGATCGAAGATATCGGTCGGGAAGGCGACGGACTCGCGCGGATCGCGAACTTCGTGGTCTTCGTCCCCGGGACGAAGATCGGGGACGAGGTCAAGATCAAGATCACGAAGGTCCACCGGCGCATGGCGTTCGGCGAAGTCGTCCGCGAGTGATGCCGCGCCGGTGGGGGGAAGCGAGGGGAGGCCGAGCGGCAGCCGGAGCGGCTGCCGTGTAGCTTCGAAAACCGTAAAATAAGCTCCTTATAGGCGCCGCACCCCATCGAGTTTGGACGGTTCTGTGCTCCGCTCCCGCCAGGTTGTCCTCGCTGCCGCCGCGGCGGGCGCAGCCGCTTTGTTGATCGGGTCGACTCTCGCCGTACTCACCCTGCGGCCGGCCGAGACCGATGCGGACCGAGATGGCATCCCGGATTCGATCGAGGCGGCGACCCAGCGGAACGTCGTCGCGGTCCCCGCCGGAAACAAGTTCACGATTCAGAGCCGCCTCGCGAGCGCCCCGTTCTCGGACCAATTCAACGTGTCCTACGATGCGGGCACGTTCTCCGTCTCGTATGAACGGGCTCGAGGCAGCGACAGCTCCTACCAGCTCGAGCTGAGGAACCTCGTCGAGTGGGTGGACCGCAACGGGAACAGCCGGATCGATCCGGGCGAGACGGTGGGCATCACGTCTTCCTTGGGGACCGCATTCGCGGACGCCCCCGTGATGAAAACCCAGGTGGACAGTGCCGATGGCGGGCTCGTCACAGAGTTGTCAATCCGGAGCAGCACCGTCAACATCACGCTGAACGTCACGGTGGCCGAACGGTTCATGCGCCTCTCGAGCACCCGCGTCTTGACGCCGATGGAGGTCAAGCTCGACTTGACCATCGATCGGGTTACGGTCTCGCCGGGTGCCAGCCTGGGCCTCGACGTGCGGATCAACACGACGAAGCGACTCGAGTACGGCGACCGGAGTTGGGATGACGTGAACCAGTTTACGGAAGGCGAGGCCGGCATCAACGTCACCGGGGGCCCGACCGTGAGCCCGGCGACCGTGTTCTTCTCCTGGTCCAAGTCGGCTTTCGCAGACGGCCGGGAGATCCCCGTGACCTACTCGACCGTTTCGACGGGGGATCCGAATTCGTACGAACTCTACCTGGCCTACCCAATGACCACGGGACAGTCCACGGTGAAACTCGTCCACGACCCGGTCCTCGGCGTCGACAGCGCCGCGTACGAGGGGATTGTCACGCGTTCCCCCGAGCTCCAAGGAGACCTGGTCCTCTATGCCGGCTCGCTCATCGCCGCGGTGGTTCTCATCGCAGTTACCATGATCGTCGCGGACCGACGCCGCAAGAAACGCGAGGAATAAGCCGGAATCCTTAACACCCAGGGCCTTTACCTCGAGCGGCGGTCTCCATGGGGGCCATTGAGAACGTTCTCCTCGCGGCTGAATCGATCTTCGCCCTCGCCCTGACGGTCATTGCCGTCCTGGCGCTGCGGCGGGCGAAGGACACGCACCTCGCGTACCTGGCCGCGGCGTTCGGCGTCTTTTTCCTGAAGGCCCTCCTGTTCACGGTTTTCCT
>VBMM01000140.1 GCA_005878415.1 Methanobacteriota archaeon | reverse complement strand
GGCGGTCGAGTTCGGCGTAGAGCTCCTTCTTCACCTCCATCTTCTCGAAGACCGCCTCGATGACGACCTGCGCCCCCGCGACGGCCTCCTTCAGGTCGACGGCCCCGCGGATCTTCGTCAGAATGGCGTCGACCTCGCCCTGGGTCATCTTGCCCCTCTCGACGCGCTTTGCGAGCGGCTCCTTGATCCGGCGGAAGCCGCCGTCGACGAGACGCTGCTCGATGTCCCGCATCGTCACCGGGAACCCGGCCGCGGCGCACGCTTGGGCGATCCCCGCGCCCATCGTGCCCGCGCCGATCACCGCGATCTTTCGTACGTCCGCTGCCTGCATGGCGCCACCGTTCCGCGCGGAGAACCGCACCGCGGACGTAAAGCCTGCGTTTATAAGGGATTGCGGTAGGCTCATATCTCCCCGGCCGTATGGGCGCGGCCGAGGAGCCCCGATGCAACGCCCTCCGAGGTCCCTCGTCCTGGCCTTGGCGATCGTCTTCGCCTTGGCGTCGATCGTGGCGATCGCGCCCCGCGCGGCCGCGGCCCAGAACCGGCCCTCGTGGACCCAAGGCGATTTCTGGGTCTACGCGCGCACCGCGGGCAGCGCGACGTCGACGGTCCGCGTCGACGTCAACGAGCGCACGACCCTCACGCTGACGTCGGGCACGTACGGCGTGTGGCACGTGACCACGACCACGACGGACGCCAACGGCAACGCGACGGTCCAGCACAGCTGGATCCAGGAATCGAACCTCGGACTCGCGAAGGCGAACTTCTCCACGCCCTTCGGGGACCTGCAGGTGACGTTCGACCCGCCGCTCGCCCAGGCGGTCTTCCCCCTCTCCATCAACGCGCAGTGGTCCCTCAACACGACCGTCCGGCTCGTGAACATCGCCTTCAGCTTCCCGCTCGCGTACAGCGGCACGGTGATCGCGGAGCACTCGACGACCGTCGTCGCGGGTTCGTTCAACGTCGCGGTGATCCGGAACCCCTCCGTGGGCACGGCCCACGACGAGAACTCCTATTCCGAGGGCGCGGGGAACAACGTCAAACAAGAATCGTACGACGGCAACGGGAACCGCGTCGCGGAGCAGGAGCTGACCGCATACCGGTACCAGTCCGGGTTGGTTGGCTTGCTCCTGATCATCGGGGGCGTCGTCGTCCTCGCGGCGATCGCGATCGCGGTGCTAGCGGTGATGCGACGCCGGAAGATGGCGCGGCCGCCCGGTCCGTACCCGCCCCCGCCCGAAGCGCCGCCGCCCGGCCCGTGAGCCGCATCGGAGTCGTTACATACGCTCCGGGCCCGTGACCGGGCGCATGCGAGGTGGGCCGTACGCCGCGATTGCCCTCGCGGTCGTTTCCGTCTCGTTCTCGGCGATCTTCATCTCTTGGTCCAACTCGCCGTACGTCACGATTGCGCTGTACCGGCTCGCGATCGCCTCGGCGATCCTCGCGCCGATCGTCCTCTTGGACCGCCGACGACCGCTCGTCGGCATCCCGCGGCGGGACGTCCTCCTGATGATGGGCGTCGGGGCGATCCTCGCGACCCACTTCACCCTCTGGATCGGATCGCTGAGGATCGAGGGCATCCAGGTGAGCGTCGCTTCGTCCGTAATCCTCGTGACGTCCCACCCGCTGCTCGTCGGGATCCTGTCGCACTTCGTCCTCCGGGAACGACTGAACGGACGCATGGCGGTCGGGATCGCGCTGGGCTTCGGCGGCGTGGTCGTCATCGCGATCGCGGACTCGGCGGCGAGGAGCGCGAGCTTGGTAGGCGACATCCTGGCGTTCTCGGGCGGCGTCGCGGCCGGCTTCTATTTCCTCCTGGGCCGGAGGCTGCGGCAGCGGATCCCTCTCCTCGCCTACGCCTTCGTCGTGTACGTCACGGCGACCGGCGTCCTGTTCCTCTACACGCTCCTCCTCCAAGAGAGCCTCACGCCGATCGGCGACGTGCGCAGAGAGATGGCCTTGTTCCTCGCGATGGCCCTCATCCCCCAGATCGGCGGGCATACGCTGTACAATTGGAGCCTGCGCTGGGTGCCCGCGCCGATCGTGAGCCTCAGCCTCGTCGGCGAGCCGATCGGTTCGAGCCTGCTCGCGTGGGTCCTCCTGACCCAGACGCCCGGCGTGGCCGTCGGGATCGGCGGGGCGCTCGCCCTCGCGGGGATCTACCTGACCGTCCAGGGACAGGGGGCGCGGACGCGGGAGACGATCGCGGGGCGGGACGTCGAGTGAGCGCGTACCTCTAGGCAGAGGTATGGACCGCAGCGGCGATCTGGCGCTCGATCTGGGCCCGCCGTCGGGCGAACTCCTGCTCCGCCTTCCGATGGTACGAGGCCATCCGTCGGAGCAATTCGTCGCGAGCGCGCACGGAGTCGACCCGGCCGATGTAGTCCTCCTTCCGTGAGGACCGGCCGTTGTCGCGCTCGTAGTGCCAGAAGTAGAAGTACCGCCGTCCGCCGAAGTCACGCACCCGCGCGCCGCATCCGATCTCCATCGTTCATACCTCTAAGTAGAGGTATACCGCGTGCGAGCGCAAGGCCGTTCCGGTGGGATAGGTGAAACTACTTGGGCAGGGACGAATTTCCGGGGGGACGTCGGAGGGACCGAGACGAAACTCGCGCCGGGCCAGGCGGTCGGCACGGCGCTTCTCCCGTTCATGCTCGGGCTTTACGCGGCCTACCTGCTCTGGTCCGGCGTGACCGAGTCGAGGCCGGGCCCGTTATTCGGGGGTCTCTTCCTCCTCACGCTCATGGGCTATGCAATCGTTCACACGGTGCGAGCAGCGGCTCGTGTCGAGAAGGGACGCCCGACGGATCTCGGCAGGGGAATCCGCATCTTGACTTTCTGGCTCAGCTTCGCGGCGGTCGCGGGGGTCGCGGTGCTGGTGTTCGGCGTGTCGAACGGCACGCCTCTCGCGGCTGGTCTGCCGCTCCTCGCAAACATCGGGCTCCTGGTGGGCTGGATCGCCTGGTTTCGAAAGGCGAGTCGCGCACAGGGACCCCCCTAGAGTTCCTCGGGCCCACGGCCCTTCCGCTCGAACTGCTTCGCGTACAGTTCCTTCAACCGCGCGTACGTGTCGACGTCCTGGGGCCCCTTGTCGTCCCGGATGCGTACGATCCGCGCGAAGCGCAGCGCGAATCCACTCGGGTAGTGCGGGCTCCGCTGGATCTCGTTATGCGCGACCTCGACGACGACCTCCGGCCGGACGTGGAACCCCCAACGCTCCTCCGACGTCGCGAGCTTGCGCAGCCGCTCCGTCATCGTCTCGAACTCCGCGTCGGTCAGGCCCTTGAACGTCTTGCCGATCATCTGGAACGTGCCCGTCGTCTCGTCTCGTACCGCGAGCCAGTAGTTCGACAGCCAGCCCTCTCGCCGGCCGGACCCCCACTCCGCTGCGACGATCGCGAGGTCGAGGTGGTCCGCCGGTTTGATCTTGAACCACTTCTTGCCGCGCTTCCCGACGGAATACGTCGACTCGAGATGCTTCGCCATGAGCCCTTCGTGGCCCGCCTCGAGCGCCTCCTTCAGGAAGGACTCGATCTCTTCCTTCGAACGGGCGATGCGGCGGGCCGTCAGGTACTGCGAGGGCACGAGCCGTTCGAGCAGCTCCCACCGAACCCGGTACGGCTCGTCGATGAGCGTCCGGCCATCCAGGTGGAGGAGGTCGAACGGATAGAGCCGTAACGGGATTTCCTCCGCGGCTGCGGCGATCCCGTGCACCCGGCGGAATCGTCGCATGAGGTCCTGGAACGGCAGCGGTTTGCCCGCATGCTCGATCGCGACGACCTCGCCCTCCAGCAGGAACTCCGTCGCCGGCAGCGAGCGGGCGATCGCGACGATCTCCGGGAGGCTGTTCGTCACGTCGCTGAGCCTCCGGCTGAAGATCCGGACGGCCTCGCCCCGACGGTGGATCTGGATGCGCGCGCCATCGAGCTTGTACTCGATGGCCGTCACCCCACCGTGCTCCTTGAGGACCTCCCCCAGGTCTTCGGACATCTCGGCCAGCATGGGCTTCATCGGTGCCAGGAGCCGCAGGCCGCGGGACCGCAGCCCGTCCGCCCCCTCGAACCGGGCGATCTCCGCGACGAGGCCGAGGTCCCCCAGGAACATGTGCGCCGTCCTCACGGTGTCCGTCGGGATCCCGGCGGCGTCCGCGATCCCTTCGAGCATCACGCCGTCATTCACCCCGATCCGCATCTCGCCGAAGACGTTCTTCAAGAGGACATCCCGCTCGTCCTCGGAGGCGCGGCCGAGGAGGGACTCGAGGATCCGCCGGCGCACCTTCGTCGACTCGGGCCCGTGGGCCTCCGCGACCTGGGCGAATGCGCGGGAGACGTCGAGGATCGTGAGCGGCTCCGGATTCAGCGTGGCCTGCTTCGTCCCGGCCATCGCCTTCTTGAGCGTTGCCCAGCCGACGTTCAGCGTGCGGGCGTCGGACTCCGCGAAGATACGGCCGACGATCAGGTGGACGGCGGGAGCGACTTCGTCCCTCCGGAGCGAGCGGAGAAACTCCGCCAGGAGCGCGCGCTTCTCGAGGCGCTTCGGCGTCGCCTCGAGCTTCCGCGTCAAATCCGAGAGGCGCGCGAACGGAGTCTCATCCGGGGTCGTCGGAGTCACGGCGATTCCGGACCATCCGACGCGGCCGGTTTCAAGGTTTCGCCTTCCGCCTCCGAGGGACCGCGGAGGACGTAGAACGCCACGAGCGCGAGGATCATGAGGGCGCCCCCGGCGACCTGCACCGCGCCCAGCGTGTCGTTCGGGAACAGGTAGAGCGCGAGGAGGATGCCCCACAGGGCCGACGTCGGGAGGACGGCCCCCGTGCGCATCGCGCCGATCGTGCGGAAGGCGTAGAAGAAGAGCACGGAGAACACGCCGACCGCGCTCAGGGACAGGAGGACGAGGATCGGCAAGATGGGGAGCGGGACCGCGAGCGGCGCGCCCGCGAGAAGGACGATGGGCGCGTACACGGCGGCGCCGATGAGCAGCTGGATCTCGAGGACCGGGAGGATCTTGATCCGACGCAGGAGCATCGTGCTCACCGTGTTGCTGACGCCCCAACACGCCGCGGCGGCCACGAGCATCGCGTTCCCGATCAGGAACTCCAGGAACCGTACGTCCCCGAAACGCAGCTGGGTCGTCACGAGGAACGCGCCGACGGCGATGCCCACGAGGGCGACGTACTCGCGCCGCGTCGCCCGCTCTCCCAGGACCGCGTACGCGAGCATGATCGTGAAGAGGGACTCGCTGTTCGACAGGAGGACGGAGTTCGCCGCCGTCGTCCGTTCGAGGCCGTAGAAATAGAGGATCGGCCCGGCGACGGCCCCGACGAGGGAGGCGAGTAGGACGAGCTTCCAGTCCGATCGGGCGATCCGGACGCCCCGGAGCGAGGGCGAGAGCCCGATCCCGGGGATCAGCTGGATCAGGAACGCGATGACGAGCGGGTCGACCTCAGCCAGGACGAGCTTCGAAAGGCTCGGCCAGATGCCGTACAAGACCGCCGCGACCACGATCGCGACGTAGCCGTACGTCCTCCGGCTGAGGCCCACGAATCACCGCGCGGACAACGTCGCGGGCAATTTCAAGATTACCAGGTCGGAAGGCTTAAGGCGGCGCCGGCCGTTTTGTTTTCACCGGGCCTCCGGGGGTGCGAGGAACACCTTGGTCGATGCGCTCCGCGTGATCCAGGACGACGGGTCGACGGACCCCCGTCTGGACCCGAAGCTCCCGGAGGCGGACGCCGTCCGCATGTACCGCGGCATGATGCTCCAGCGGATCCTCGACAACCGGATGCTCGCGTTGCAGCGACAAGGCCGCATCGGATTTTACGGGCCGTCGCTCGGACAGGAAGCCGCGATCATCGGCGCGGCGATGGCGATGTCGCCGGACGACTGGATCGTCCCGCAATATCGCGAGCCGGGCGCGGCGCTCGTCCGCGGCATGCCCCTGACGGAACTGCTGTGCCAGCTCATGGGGAACGCCCGCGATCCGGTGCACGGCCGACAGATGCCCTGCCACTACGTCTACCGGAAGGGGAACTACCTCTCGATCTCGTCCCCGGTCGGCACGCAGCTCCCGCATGCGGTCGGCATCGGGTGGGCGATGAAGCTCCGCGGCGACCGCGCGGCGGCGCTCGTGTTCTTCGGCGACGGCGCCACGAGCACGTCGGACTTCCACGCCGCCATGAACTTCGCGGGCGTCTTCCGCACGCCGACCGTCTTCCTGTGCAACAACAACCAGTGGGCGATCTCCGTCCCCGTGGCGAGGCAGACGGCCTCGGCGACGCTCGCGGAGAAGGCCCAGGCGTACGGCTTCGACGGCGTCCGCGTGGACGGCATGGATGCCCTCGCCGTGTACGGCGCGACGCGCGAGGCGGCGGAGGCCGCGCGGTCGGGACGCGGCCCCACCCTGGTCGAGGCCCTCACCTACCGGCTCGGTCCCCACTCCTCGAGCGACGATCCCTCCCGCTACCGGGACGAGGCGGAGGTCGCCCGGTGGCGGGCGCGCGATCCGATCGCCCGGTTTCGGCGGTACCTCGAGCAGGCGGGCTGGTGGGACGAGGCCCGCGAGGCGCGGCTCGAGCAGGAGATCGGCGACGAGATCACGCGGGCGGTCCAGGAGACGGAACGCATCCCGCCTCCGCCGGTCGAGAGCCTCTTCACGGACGTCTACGCGGACGTGCCGGCGCGGCTCCGGGAGCAGCAGGACGCCCTGACGGCGAGCCTCCGGAGGTGACGGGTGGCGAAGAAAGGCCCCGCCGCACCCGCGCCCCCGCCGTCCACGAGCTCCGGCGTCATGCGGGCCCATGAGCTGTTCAAGCAAGGCCGGTGCCAGGAGGCCCTCGCGATCCTCCGGCCGCTGCTGCAGCGGAAGGAGGTCGACGCGGACGTCTGTGCGCTCGCGGCGGCGTGCCTCGGCGCGGAAGGCGACTACCTCGAGGCGGCGCGGATCGACCGCATGCTCTGCGAAGCCGAGCCGCACAACCCGCAAGGATGGAACAGCCTGGGGTTCGACCTCTTCAACGCCGGCGACATCGAGGGCGCGCTCGGGGCGTTCCAGCGGGCGGTGAAGCTCGAGCCGACGCGGGCGAGCGCGCACTACAACATCGCCCGTATCGCCGCGCGGATGGGCGACAAGTCCAAGGCGATCGAGCACTTCGCCCGGGCCGTGGAGCTGCAGGCGGACTACCAGGACCGGCTCGACGAGGACCCGGACCTCCGGCCCTTCAAGGACGATCCGGAGATGCTCGGCCGGCTGCCCGGCGGCGCGGCGAGCGAGGATCCTTACGCCGAATACTACGCGACGAGGTCGTGAGCGATGCCCGCGATGACGATGGTCCAGGCGATCAACAACGCGCTGCGCGAGGAGATGCGACGCGACGATCGCGTCGTCGTGCTCGGCGAGGACGTCGGCCGCAACGGCGGCGTCTTCCGGTGCACCGAAGGCCTCATCGACGAATTCCCGGAGCGGGTGTTCGACACGCCGCTCTCGGAGGGAGGCATCATAGGCACCTCGATCGGCATGGCGCTCTACGGCCTGAGGCCGGTGCCCGAGATCCAGTTCTTGGACTTCATCTACTCCGGCTTCGACCAGATCGTCTCCGAGGCCGCGAAGATGCGGTACCGGTCCGGCGGGCAGTTCACCGTGCCGATGACGATCCGCACCCCGTACGGCGGCGGCATCCGAGGCGGGCATTATCACAGCCAGTCGAGCGAGGCGTACTTCTGTCACACGGCCGGGCTGAAGGTCGTCACGCCGTCGACGCCGCTCGAGGCGAAGGGCCTCCTGACGTCGTCGATTCGGGATCCGGACCCCGTGATGTTCCTTGAGCCGAAGAAGCTCTACCGGGCGTTCCGCGAGGAGGTCCCGGAGGGCGAGGTCACCGTGCCGATCGGCCAGGCCGCGGTGCGTCGCGCGGGGAAGGACGTCACGCTCATCGCGTACGGCTCCATGGCGCAGGTCTGCCAGGAGGCCGCGACGAAGGCGGCCGAGAAAGGCGTCGAGGCGGAGGTGATCGACGTGCGGACGCTCGTGCCCCTGGACGAGCCGGCGCTCCTGGCGAGCGTCAAGAAGACCGGACGCGTGGTGATTGTGAACGAGGCGCCGCGGACGGGCAGCTACGGCGGCGAGATCAGCGCGATCCTCGCCGAGAAGGCGATCGAGTACCTGCGCGGCCCGATCGTCCGCGTGAGCGGATTCGACACGCCGTTCCCGTACACGCTCGAGGACGTCTACATGCCGAACGCGGACCGCGTACTCGCGGCGATCGACAGGGTCATGGCCTTCTGACCGCGAACACGGCGACGCGCCGACTCACATCGTCTGCGGTCGGCGGAACGCCCGCGCGACACCCAGCAGGTACACGAAGACCGCCCCGACGATCACGAGCGTGACGATGGCCGTCAGCGTGATATCTTTGCCGGCGTTCGAATCCTGCCATACGTTGTAGCCCAGGTAGACGAGCGTCACGAGCGTGGCGAGGAGGGCGAGTCCCCATGCCCACGGACGAAGGCGCAGGAGGCCGAACCCCGCGACTCCCAACACGATCCCGATGATTACGTAGAGGAGACCGTTCAGGAGCAACGTGGTCCCGGGGAGGGGCGATCCGGGAATCAGGCCGGCGAGTCCGACAATGAACCCGGCGATGCCGATCAAGAACATGACGAACGCCGCCAGCACGACGAGCGCGCCCAAGATTGTAATTCCCAACGGACGGACCAAGCTTTCTCCTCCTCACGGAAAGGAGGAGCAGGACGGGAACGCTTCCGGCGCGGAGCGCCGGGCACAAATCACGCCCACCGGTCTGTGCCACTCCTCCACGGCCCACTCCTCCCCGAAGCGACATCGGATGGCGGCCATAAAACGATTCGCATTCCGGCGACGTCGCATGGGGTGGGCGCGGGGGCAAAGCGTTAAGTCGGCCTCGGGTCTTGGCGACCCGTAATGGCCCGGGAGTTCAAGCTCCCCGACATCGGGGAGGGCGTCCACGAAGGCGAGGTCGTCAAGTGGTTCGTGAAGGAAGGGGACGCCGTCAAGGAGAACGATCCGGTCGTCGAGGTGATGACGGACAAGGTGACGGTGCAGATCCCCTCGCCCGTCACGGGCAAGATCCTGCAGCTACGGGCGAAGGAAGGCGAGGTCGTGAAAGTCGGCTCGACGCTCGTCGTCTTCGGCGAAGCGGGAGAGGCCGTGCCCGCGTCGACTCCCGCCGCCGCGCCGACGGCATC
>VBMM01000250.1 GCA_005878415.1 Methanobacteriota archaeon | reverse complement strand
CCCTCACGGTCCTCGCGGCACAGCTGGCGGTCGTCGCCATCGCCATGGGTCCCGCCTTGTATCTGCGAGCGAAGGCGAGGCGCCCGAAGTAGCGCCTCCCCTCCCCCTTTTTCTTCCCGTTCCCATGCGATGATCGAAGTCTTCGGAGGGATCCCGGCCGATGACGGATCGACTCTCGCACGACGAATCCGGCCCCGAAAGCCGAAATAGCGAGGCCCGGATACGAGGCCCCGCGCATGCCCGAAGTCTCGCCGGAGTGGACGGCCGAGCTGAAGAAAGGCTCGATCCAGCTCTGCCTCCTCGCGCTCCTCGCGAAGCAGGAGAAGTACGGATTCCAGATCCTGCGCGAACTCCGCGAGAAGTCGAACGGGTTCTTCGATCTCAAGGAGGGCACGCTGTATCCGGCGTTGCGGCGTCTGGAGGAACGGGGATTCGTCGAGAGCCGCTGGCAAGAGCCGGAGACGGGCGTGCCGCGGAAGTACTACCGTCTCACGGACCGCGGGCGGACCGCGCTCTCGGAGGCCCTCGGGGTCTGGGACGCGATGGCGGCGGGCGCGGCGCGCGTCCTGGAGGACGCTCGATGACGCCGCAAGACGAGTACCTGAACCAAGTGCGACGCGCGATGGCCGGGATGGAGCCGGCGGTGCGGGACGACATCTTGCGGGAACTCCGAAGCCACGTCGCGGAATCGATGGCCGCGAACGGCGGCAATCCCACCGCCGCGTTTTCCGGCCTTGGCCCTCCACGAGAAGTCGGCCGTCACTACCGCGCGATCTACGGCTACAGTCGTCTCTATCGGGCGCTCTTCGCGTTCATCGCGTTCTTCCTGGCGGTCCCTTCGATTCCGGTCTTGGTCGCCGGGAACGAGCGGATCTTCCCGTACGGTCTCTCGATCGTCTTCCTGATCGTCGTCGCCGCATGGATCGTGTGGGTCAGCGTCGCTGCGGGATCGCGCGCCGGCTTGATGGCCGGCATCGCGGCGTTCGCCGGTCGCGTGCTCGCCTTTGCCATCGCGGCTTCGACTCAGCCGGGCGCCGTCGTGACGGCGGAGGGAATCGAGGTCCTCCTCGCCGCTTCGGTGGCCTTGGTGCTCCTGGGATGGTTGCCGGGGACCGCGAAGCAAACGTGGTCCGGGCCGAAGGCGGAGCTCTAGTCGCCTCGCCATCGCCGAACGATCTCGCTGTGGTCGAAGGCCATCTTCGGGAGATGGAGCGGATCGACGAGCAGGACATCCGCCGCGTCGCTCCCCGCCTTGAGCCGACCGCCGATGTCCTCGAGGGCGTAGGCGATCGAGACGACGTGGCCCCTCGGGTCTCGAGCCGGATCGGAGAAAACGCCGACGAGTCGCACCACGCGTGTCTTGAGCCCCGTTTCTTCCAGGACCTCACGGACCACCGCGTCCTCGGCCCGTTCTCCGAGTTCGATGAAGCCGCCCGGGAGCGCGGGCATTCCGCGGAACGGATCGTTTCGCCGACGGACCGCAACGAGCTTGCCGTCGTGCCGGACGAGACCGTCCACCGCCACCCGAGGATGGCCGGCTCGCGGCATGGGATCACTCGAGCGACGGCATGCGGATGTCGTGGTCCTTCGCGAACCGGATCGCGTCCTCATACCCGGCGTCCGCGTGGCGCACGACGCCCATCCCCGGGTCCGTCGTGAGGACCCGCTCGATCCGCCGCTCGGCGTCCTCCGTGCCGTCGCACACGACCAGCGCGCCCGCATGGGTCGAATAGCCGATGCCGACGCCGCCGCCGTTATGCACGGCGACGAGGTCGGCGCCCGCGGCGGTGTTCAGGAGGGCGTTCAGGATTGGCCAGTCGGCGATCGGATCGGACCGGTCCCGCATCCCTTCCGTCTCGCGGTACGGGGAGGCGACGGACCCGGCGTCCAGGTGGTCCCGCGTGATCACGATCGGGCCGCTCAACTCGCCGGACGCCACCATTCGGTTGATCACCATCCCGAACCGCGCGCGCTCTCCGTAGCCCAGCCAG
>VBMM01000249.1 GCA_005878415.1 Methanobacteriota archaeon | reverse complement strand
GACGACCTCGACGCGATCCGAGGCCAGCGGGACGCGTTGCGCTTCGCGAAGAACCCGAAGGTCCTCCTCCATGCCTGCGACCTGATCTTGACGAAAGACCCGGCGGACCGGTCCACCTGGGTCGCGAAGGGCGAGGCCCACGAAGCGCTCTCGGAACCGGAGGCCGCGCTCGCGGCATACGAGACGGCGTTGCGGCTCGATCCGCGCACCGCCGAGGCCGCCGCCCGCAAGGCCGCGCTGCTGTCCCACCTGAGCCGATACGAAGACGCCCTCCGCGCCTACGACGCGGCGATCGACGCCGACCCGGCGTCCGCGAACCTGTGGCTCGAGAAAGGCCGCATCCAGTACTGGCTCAAGGCCTACTCAGACGCCGCCGATTCCCTCGACCGCACGATCCGCTATGCACCCTCGGATCCGAGAGGCTGGTATCTGCTCGGCCTGTCCCTCGAAGGCGCGACGCGCTACGAGCAGGCGGTCGCGGCGTTCGACCGTGCCCTCGCCCTCGAGCCGAACAGCGCGAAGGCGTGGCTCGGGAAAGGCACCGCGCTCCAGTGGCTCAAACGGTACGAGGAGGCCGCGAACGCGTACGGCCAGGCGGCGCTCCGGGACCAGGCGATGACGCCTGCCTTGCTGAAGCAAGGTTCGTGCCTCCTGGAATTGCACCGGTACGAGGAGGCCGTCCCGATCTACGAGACGGTCATCGCCGCCGACGCGAAGGACAAGGCCGCGCTCACGGGCCTGTGCACCGCCCTCGAGGGCCTCGGCCGCACCAAGGAGGCGTTCGAGGCGAGCGGTCGGCTGACTCTCGCCGACCCGAAAGACGTTGAGGCGTGGGCGCGTCGCGCGCGGTACGCGAGCGCGATCGGTCAAGGGAAGGACGCGGTCTCGGCGATCGCCAAGGCCGTCGGCCTCGCACCCGAGCGAACGGACCTCCTGCGGGTCAAGCGGGACCTCCTCGTGTCCCAGGGATCGTTCAAGGCGGCCGCGGAGGTCGGCGAGCGGTTGCTCGAGATCGACCCGCGCGACGTGGATGCCCGACGCGAACGGGCCGTCGCCCTCGAGCGGTTGGGGAAAGTCGACCCGGCCTTGGAGGAGTTGGACGCCGCCGGCCGCATCGACCCGATGGATCGCAACACCTGGAACGCGAAAGGCGCATTGCTCGTCCGCACCGGTCGAAAGCCGGAGGCCCTCGAGGCGTACGACCGATCGCTCTCCCTGAACCCCGGGGACCGCCCCGCGCTCGCGGCCAAAGGCCGTCTCCTGTTCGACGCGGGCCGGGTGGCCGACGCGCTCCGGACGTTCGACGACGGCCTCATCCTGGATCACGAGAACCTCGAGTTCCTGAACGGCAAGGCGATGTGCCTCGCGGCCGAGGCGCACTTCGACGACGCCCTGTCGCTCGTGACGATCGTCTTCGGGAAGGACCCAAACAACTACGACGCCTACCGGACGAAAGGGGTTTGCTTCCTGCGGACGGGCCGGGCGGCCGACGCGATCCCGTGCTTCGATTTCGCTCTGAAAGCCCATCCCCTTGATGCGATCGTCCTGACGTGGAAGGGCGAGGGGTACCAAGCGCTCGACAAGCCGACCGAAGCCCTCGCCGCGTTCGACGCCGCGATCGACGCCGACGAAGCGCTCGGCTCGGCGTGGCGGGGACGGGGCCTGGTCCTCCTGAAACTGGAGCGGTATCCGGACGCCGCGGACGCGCTCGCGCGCGCCACTGAAGTGCGGAGGGACGACAAGGAGCTGTGGACCACCCTCGGATTCGCGGACGAGCGGGCGGGCCGATACGACGCCGCCGCGTCGGCGTACGACGAGGCGCTGCGGCTGGACGCGCGCGACAAGGCGACGTGGACGAGCAAGGGGCTCGCCCTCCTGCATCTCCGCCGCTTTGACGATGCGCTCGTCCGGTTCGAGATGCACCTCAAGAGGCCCGCGACCCGCGATGAGATCTTCAAGTACTGCTCCGTGCCGCTCGAGCTCCTCGACGAAGTCATCCGATACGTCAACGAGCCCGCTCCGCTCGCCCCGGACCGCATCGAGCCCGAGGCGCTCCGGAAGTACGAGGCGGTCGGCGCCGCGGTGTTGCAGCACGTCGGGAATGCGGCCAACTTGGACGCGATCCGGCCCACGGACGTGACGACCGTCCTGCCGCACCTCGACCTGGACGAGGCGCGCACGATCTGGGGCTACATCGATTGGGTGCGCGACGCGCCGCTCGAACCGACGCCGGAATGGCACAACGACGATTTGATCCGGCAAGCGCTCGACCTCCCCAAGGAGGAGTGGAACCTCGTCGATCTCGCGAAGGAACTGCACCTGGGGCCGTTCGAGGCGAAGAAGCTCGAGGTCTCGTTGAAGATCTTCCGGGGCGGCGCGTATCGGATCACGACGCGCGAGCCGTCGGACCCGAAGCCGAAGAAGGCGAAGGCGGAGGGCCACGTCGTCCCCGCGGTGAATCCCGCGGAAGTCGGCGACGCCGAGGCGCACGAGCCCCGTCCGGGGGAGCGACCGGCTCTCCCGAAGACATCCCCGAACGCCAGCCCAGACGCCCCGCCGATGAAATGCTCGGCCCATGGGGCGCCCGGCGTTGAGCGACACATTTGCGGCGCCTGGCTGTGCAACGCATGCGTCGTTGCGGACGGGGCATGCCCGACGTGCCACGCGCCGCTCGCCTCGGGGGACCGCGAAGCCCGCAAGAAAGACCGCGAGGCGGACTTCAGCCGACTCTGAGCGATATCTCGGACTGAGTCGCAGGGGCGCCGAGTCCACGGCTCCGAATCTATTTAGCGTCGTCCTGTCCTCAGATAACATGACGAAATGGCGTCCGGATCGCCTCCGACATCGCGGTCGGCGAGCCGTCCCGCCGGACGGGGCGAGCATCGCCTGCTCCTCGGGATGCTCGTCGGTCTACTCGCCCTCGCGGTAGTCGTCGCGATCGTCGCCGTCGCCGGGTTCCTTTTGATCCATCCGGGCACCCCCGACATCCGGGTGAGCGAGGCGGGTTCGGAGTACCGGTTCGAGTCTCCGGGGTTCGCGTTCCACTCGACGCCCGGGGAGTACTACCTCGTCGTCGACCTCTTGGCGAGAAACGTCGGGTCCGGCCCCGGATCGCTCGCCTTCTCCGACTTCCGGCTGAACGCGACGGGGGGCCCGTACGACCGCGCGGTGCTGCAGCCGACCGCATATATGACCCTCGCACCGGGCGGGCAAGCCAGCGTCACGGTCGCGTTCGCGGTGAACGCGACGGACGGCGGATATCGACTGGAATATGGGGGCCAAGCGGTCTCTGTCCCGGCGCCGCCTCCGCCTCCGCCCGAGTTTGACATGCACGTCGACAATGTGACGGCGAACTCGGAGGACAACAACGGATTCCGTGCAAGTCCCGGCTACGCGTTCCAGTGGGTCAACCTGACGTTTGCCAACCTCTGGCACGGAGGATTGGAGATGAACGTCTTCTATTTCCTGCTCGAAGACGCGGCGGGCGCCCGCTACCCCGCGCATACCGTCATCGGTCCGGGCACGATCGCCCCGGGCGCTTCCGCCCGCGTCACCGTCATCTGGGAAACGCCGGCCAGCGCGGTCCCGTTCCGGATCTCGTTCGACCAGGTCTTGGGCCCGTGGGGGACCGTGACGGTGTCCTAGTCGGCGGGACTTCGACGCGCCTTTCGATCGGTCGTCCCCTCACTCGAACGTCCATCGATCCCGTCCCCGCAACAGCTCGCGGAGCAACCGCAACGCGGCTTGGCGATCGACCCGCATGAGGAAGGCACCGAGATGCTTGCAGAATAGACGCCCGACCGCACGGTTCGTCTTGAAGTCCACGCAGTCGTGCTCGACGCGGCGTTCTTGACGGTCGATGAGGACCGAGTATTGCTTGACGGTGCCCGCGAGGAGGGTTTCCGTCTCCTTGTCGACCGAGACGACCGCGGGGTCGATCCCGTGCGCGGAGGCGAGGCGGTTCTTCCCGAGGAAGACCAGCAGGAGCTCGTCGAACGTCATCTTGTCGATGTCCTTGTTGATCGGCACGTCCGCCTGGATCGTGGCGGCCTCGTCCTCGACCTGGCCACCTTTGATCTTCACCGCGACGCCGAAGCGCTCGAGCGCCTCGTTGATCTTCTTGTCGATGTACGTCTGCTCCTCCGGGGTGTACTTCGCCCGGTTGCGCGGCTCGTTGAAGTAGCGGCGCGCGGCGCGCGCGTGGAACGGCGTGTGCACGGGATACTTCCAGTTCGCCGGATCGCCGTACTTATCGGGGTCTTTCGGATAGCCTTCCGGCGGGCCGAGGCGGCCGTCCCGTTTGCGACCCGGTTTCACTGCCCGGACCATCGGAACGAGAAACGCGTACGCGCGCGAGAATGTTTCGTTGCGATTCGAGGGAACGGCGAGGTGCGATTCGTGGCTCGATACTGCCCATGCCGAGATCCAAACGGAACGCCCGCTCCGAATGGAGACTCGGTCCGTTGATAACGGCCCGAGAAGCTTTAGATGGGCGAATCCCCACCTCGGAGGTCCAATGCCCCATGCCCCGTTCGTGGGCGTTGTCCTCCTGCTCGTCCTCTCGGCCGGAACCGCCGCCGGCCCGGGGACCCGCGACCTCGGTCCCATGACGAGCGTCGCGTGGCAGCCGACGCCCGCCGAGCTGGCGGACACCTACCTG
>VBMM01000248.1 GCA_005878415.1 Methanobacteriota archaeon | reverse complement strand
CGATGCCCGGGAAACAGCCCCGGGTCCTGTGTCCCGTCTGCCAGGAGCCAATCCCTCCCGACGAGACGGAGTGCGAGAACTGCGGGGCCTTCGTCATCGACGAAGCGGTCGTACGGCTCAGCCGAGCCCTGGGGCTCGACCGCGAAAAGGCGCTGAAGCTATTCGAGCAAGGGTTCCGTCATCCGACGCAGCTGAAAGACCGCGACCCCGACGCGGTCCTGGAGAAAGGCGAGGTCGGACTCCTGTTCATCTGCACGAACTGCGGGGGCTTCGTGGCGGCCGGCGACTTGAGGTGCTCCCGCTGCGCAGCGGAGTTCGAGCCGGAGGCGGAGGAGGTCGGTCCGGCCGAGGAAGACATCCTCGACATCGTCCTCTGCCCGATCTGCGGTGCCGACAACGACTCGGACGCGCCCGAGTGCGAAATCTGCGGAGAGCCTCTGAAGGAGGTGCCCGTGCCACGGCCGTCACCGGAACCCGCCAAGGCGCCCGATGCGGCACCGATGGAGGACCTACTGGCCCGGGTCGACGACTTCCTTGGACATGTCGAACCGATCCCTCCGGAGGCTGCGCCGCCCCCGCCGCCGAAGCCTGCGGTGGAACCAGCTCCACCGCCACGGAAGCGCGAGGTCACACCTGCGGCTCCGCCGGCCGCTCCGGTTCCTGCTCCGATCCCCCTCAAGCCGGTCCCCGTGACCGTCCCGAGGCCCAAACCGAAACCCACGATCCGACCGAGGCCGGCGGTCGCCAAGCCCGAGCCTCCTACACCCGCCCCGGTTCGCGTGCCGGACGCCACACCGAGACCTCCGGCGACTCCGGCCCTCCCGACCAAACAGGTCCGGGCCACTTTGGCGATCCCGCGCATCATCCGCCGGGCTGCGCGATCGCGCGGATTGGACCTCCGCCTCTCACCGGAAATTGCGGGCGGCATCGTCCTGGCAGGCGCCGCCAGCCTCGCGGTGTCCGGGGTCTTGCGGCAGCCCGTCGCGGCGGCCGGCGTCGGGGCGATCCTCCTTGCGGTGGGCGCGGTCCTCGTCCTACAACTCCTCCGGGACGGCATCCGCGGTATGCCGTTGCTCGACGGACTCCCGCTGCTCGCGGGCATCGCCCTTCAGCTCGGCGGCGCCTCCCTCGGAGGCGACCCCGGGGCCACGGCGATCCCCGTCGGACTTGCGGTCGCTTCGGCCTTCCCTCTCGCTTGGTCGACCAAGCGGCTCGCGGTCGGCCGCTGGCGGGTCGTCCTCGCGGTGGCGGGCGCGATCCCCCTGGCGGGCTTGGCCCTCGCCGCGGCGTCCGGGCCGGGCACCGCAGGGACCGCCCCGTGGTTCGTCGGGATCGTCTCGGCCGTCCCGTGGCCCGCGGCCCTCACGATCTCCGAGATCCGGAGGCGACATGCGACGTCGATCTTGCGGCGGGAACTGGTCCTCGCGGAGCGAGACATGGCGCGCCGGAACTACGAACGGTCCCTCCAGGAGTACGACCGCGCCATCGCCGCGACCCGGGTGGGCGTCCCGGGCGCGGAAATCCCCTGGTACGGAAAGGGCGCGACCCTCATCCTCCTCGGCCGGTACGAGGAAGCGCTGCGGGCCATTGACATGGCGCTGGACATCAACCCGCGCAACGAGGTCGCATGGGTGAACAAGGGCAACGCGTTGACGAAGATGGGGCGCCTCGTCGACGCGCTGCGGTGCTTCAACGCCGCCATCAAGGTCCATCCGAACTACGAGGTCGCGTGGAACAACAAAGGAAACGCGCTCGCGCGCCTCGGGAAGTACGAGGAGGCGTTGCAGTCTTACGAGCGGGCGCTGGAGATCGACGCGTCGTATCGCGGCGCATGGGTCAACAAGGGCTTCGTCCTCACGAAGCTCGGACGGTTCGACGAAGCCGCTTCCTGCGCAGACCGCGCCTTGCATCTCGACGCCGGTCGCAGGGCGGAGCCGGCGTAACGGCCCGCGCCGGTGGAAACAATTGGCGTTTGCCGCAATTTGGCCGGTTCGTTAATATGGGACCTGCGCGCACGTTTCTCCAAGAATTCTGGAGGCGCCGCGTGCACCGGGTCGTCGACAAGATCTCCCTGGACCGCCTGATGGACCGCGACCTCAAGGTGAGCTTTCTCTGCCCGTACTGCAAATCGACCCGGATCACGCTCACGGCGTCGCAGACGATGGACAGCTGGAACGGCATCGATTGCTCGAAGTGCGAGGCCCACATCCTGCTCGACAGCGTCAGCCTCGTCGTCATCAAGGAGACGCTGCCGCCCGAGGACCTCTGATTCGCCCTTCAGGCGGGACATT
>VBMM01000247.1 GCA_005878415.1 Methanobacteriota archaeon | reverse complement strand
TTGGCGGACCATGTGGACCGATCGGATTCGAAGTCCTGACGCGAACGGAGGAGGTCATCTTCCTTCGCCTTCAGATCCGCGATCCGGGCCTCCGACCGCTGCCACGCCGCATCCGCCTCGCTTGCCTTCGACGCCGCGGACTTCGCCTGCGATTCGAGTTTCGACCGTTCGAGGTCGAGCTGGGCTGTCGCGGCCCGCACCGTGCGCTCCCGGCCATCGACTTCTTCCATCCGCTTCGTCAATTCGGCCGTCCGCGACTCGGCCGACGCGTTCACTTGGGCTTGCTGCGTCCTCAGGTCGCCCTGCAGCGTTTCCCATTGGCCGCGCTTCTCTGCGGCCTCCGACTCGAACCGCTTCACCGTGTTGTCGAATTGGGAGGCACGCTCGTTGATGTCTTGCTCTCGCCGGCTCAGGACGCCCGCCTGGGCGGAGAGTTCCGTCGCCCTCGCGTCCGCTTGGCGCTCCTTCGTCTCCAGATCCCGGAGGCGAGCGTCCAAGTCCTGCTCCTCCGACCGGAGCTCCAACTCCCGCGCGGACACGGCCTTGTCTCGGGCCGCCAGTTCCTTCGCCTTCGCGCCGAGCGTCTCCTGGAGCATGCTCGAGTCCCGCTCGATCCGCTCGCGCTCGGCCTTCAAATCGGCCTCCTTCGCGGCGAGGGATTGGCGGGTCGCTTCAGCCTCGGACCGAACCCGAGCGGCCTCGGCGTCGTAGCGGTCTTTCATGTGAGTCAGTTCGAGCTGCCGGGCCTCCAGCTGCTGGGTGGCCACTTGGACGTCGCCCCGCTCCCGCTGAATCCGCTGCTCCGCCTGGCGGAGCGACTCCTCCGTGGAGGCGATCCGCGTCTCCCGTTCCTGGAGCTCGCGGGCTTTCGTCTCGGCGGCGTGACCGGTCTGTTGAATCTCGGCTTCCATCTGTTGGAGCTGCTGCGTCCGCGCGGCCTGCGCCTGCTCGAACTCGGAGCGCCGCAAGCCCAACTCACTCTCGAGGGCCTTCAAGGCCCCCGTCCGTTCCGTGAGTTCGACGGCGTGACGGGCCGATTCCTCGCGCATCGTCCGCTCCCGAGAATCGAGCTCGAGGGTTCGCTGCTCGACCTCGCGAAGCATCGCGTCCGCTTTTTCCTTCAGATCCGAGGCTTGCCGAGCCGCCTCGGCGGTTGACGTCTCTCGGCGTCTCAGATCCTCGTCGTTCTTCGTGACCCGATCGATGTCCGTCCGGACTTTCTCATCCGCGTCCTTGACGGCATCTTCTCGCTCTTCGACGCGCATCACGCGATCCGCCCACGAGGAACGGAGGTCCGACATCTCCTTCTCGAACGTCTCCCGCTGCTCCTTCAGGAGGGCCTGCTCCGACTCGAGCGTCTTCTGCCAGGTCCGGAGCTCCTCGGCGCGGCGGGCCTCCTCGTCCCGGAGGTGCGCTGCTTTCGCATCGAGCTCCTTCGTCAGCGCGGTCAGTTCGGCCTTCCGCGCGTCCGAGTCGGTACGCGCCTTGTCGATTCTCGCACCCTCGATTTCCAACGTCTCCTCACGGGACGCGAGTTCGGACAGACGCCGACCGTTCTCTTCCGCTTGGGAGCGGATCGCCTCCTCCTTCTCCCTTTGTCATGGGCCAGCCGGAGTTGTGCTTCCCCGACGTCCTTCGCCTGGCTGTCGAGATCCGCGCCCCTGCGGCGGAGTTCGTCCTCGTGTTGCGCGGTCCGTTGCTGGAATTCCTTTCGATCGATATCAAAGGCGCCTCGGGCCTCCTCGAGGACGACGCGATTTTCCGACAATGCCGTCTCGCGGTCTTCGACCGACTTCGCGCGCTCCGCGACTTCTCGGGCGGCCGCCTCGGTGATCGCCTTCAGGCTTTGAAGGTCCGATTCCTTCTCCGAAACCGCGGCCTCGCGGGCCGCGAACTCGGCCTCGAGTGGCTGGATGTGCGCTTCTCGGCGTCCGAGGTCCTCGGCCTTCGCCGCCGCCTCGTGTTCGGCCTTCTCGACTTCGACGACGCGTTCATCGATCGTCCGTCGGAACTCGAGTAGGTCCTTCTGATCCGACTCGAAGCGCTGGCGACCTTCCTTGAGACCCGCCGAGTCCCGAGCGACGGCGGATTCGCGGCCGTCGAGATCCTGTCGCATCGTCTCGAGGCTCGCGGACAGTCCGGTCAACCGAACGGACTCCGCCTGCAAACGGGCATCCTGTTGCCCGAGCGTCTCCTCCCGCTCCCGGAGGGCCGCCTCCTTCATCGTCGCACTTTCTTCCCGTGCCAGGACGGCGTCGGATCTCTCGCCGACCGCCGCGGCCTGACTCTGCGTCTCCGCCGCACGCCGGTCCAGGGAGGTGCGCGACTCTTCGAGTTGCCTAGATAGATCGTCAACCGCTTGGCGGCCTTCCGCGAGCGTCTGCTCCCGGCCGATCAGGTTCTGTTCCTTCGCCGCCACCGCGGCGCCATCCGCGTCGATCTTGGCTTGAGCCCCCTCCGCCTGCCGCAGCATCGATTCGACCTCGATGGCCCGCGCCTCGGCGGCGCTCTGCCGTTCGTCGAGGGCCTTGGCGCGTGTGCCGAGCTCCGCGTCCCGCGCCCGCGCTTCCTCGAGGCGCTGCTTCACCGCGTCCTCGAATTGGTCTTGGATTTGGACGAGCATCTCCCGAGCGAACCCGACCTGTTCCGAGGTCACCGGCCCGTAGGCGAGCAGCACGACCGCGAGGGCATCCCCGCGGACCGTCTGCCCGTGGTACTTCGTGACCTTGATCGGCTTCTCGACCGCGTCGAGCACGCCGGCCTGGACCGCCTGGTCGTACGTGACCTGGCAGCCGGGGTCCAGGGTGAATTCCCTGAGC
>VBMM01000246.1 GCA_005878415.1 Methanobacteriota archaeon | reverse complement strand
GTCGCGAGCGACGTCCCATCGGAAATTGTGACATTGAACTCTGCGGTCTTCCAGTCGGCCGGGAACGCGAGCGTGAGGCGATGGCCGCTCACGTTGACGTACGGGCTGTCCGTCGTCACGGTAATCGAGGCGAGCGGGGTGTCGACGTCGGAGATGTAGGAATCGAGATCGAGGACGTAAGCAGTGCCCGCTTCGATGGAGAGCGTCGCCACGGCGGCGAGGACCGGAGGGTCGTCGACCGAACGAACGGTCACGGCGAACGCAACCTCGGCGAAGCCGCCGGACGGGTCCGTCCCCCGGAGGCGCATCGCCTCCGCTCCGAACCAGTTCGGGTCCGCCCAGAAGTCGAGCGTGCCGTTCGGATTGACGCGGAAGTGCACGGAACGATTCCCGAGGACCGTGAAGGTGAGCGGGTCACCGTCCGGATCGACGATGAAGGCGGTCGCGATCGCCCCCAGGCCGTTCGGTGCAGTCGTGTCCTCGTCGAACCCGACCGCTGGCGGCGTCGAGACGACGCGCGGGGGATTCGTTCCTGCCGCCACAATCGTGAGCAGCGTCCACGCGGTGTCGACTCCGTCCGAGACCCAGACGGTCACGATGTACGTGCCCGCAGTCGTGTACGTGATCACGAGGGACGGGTACGGGCCGCCGAGCGCGGTCACGTTGGCGCCGTCCGCATCGGAGATCGTGAGGCCGGAGAGCGGCGTGTCGAGGTCCGACACGTAGAACGTCAGGTTCAGGGCGTACGGCGCACCCGTGTGGACGTGAATTGTGGGGATGCTCGCGATCCGCGGAGGATTCGTCCCGATCGTTCGGCTCCCGACGCCGATCCTGTCCGCGGACCCCCGCAGATTGACTTCGTCGACTGCGACGGTGTGGACGGTGACCCCGTTGACCGGGCCGCCGGGGGTCCAGACGTAGGAGCCGTCGACCGTCAGGTCGGTCCCGATCACCCGCCAGGCGCCGTCGAAATACGTGAGGTCGACGCGGACGACGTCCGAGGAAGTCGCATACGTGAGCGTGAGCGTGCCGCTCGTCGCCTGGTTGTCCGTCACGGTGCCGAGCGTGATGGCCGGCGGCGTGTTGTCGACTTCGATGGGGGTGACGAGCGTGGTGTTCGAAATCGTTCG